>DEAY01000414.1:0-1570 GCA_002348345.1 Verrucomicrobia bacterium UBA2970 | reverse complement strand
GGCCCCCTCACCCCGGTTCGCTGATACCGCCCAGGGGTTGGGCGTTCAAGGAACGACGGGCAACCGAATCGAGGGGGGGATTGCAGTCAACGTGCGGTTCAGCCGGGATGTCGTGGTGGAGTCGGTTGGCCTCATGGCCGGGAAAGGACGATGCGGTGGATTCTACCAAATTAAGGATTCCGCCCCACTGGCCCTTTACTGCATCGATGCCGATAACGACTCGAGAGAACAGGAGGGACGAGTCACCGACATCGGCTGGGTCCCCGCTCATCAGCCACTTCGCCTCGATAGTCGGCCGCTTCATGGGGTGGAAGCCCCGGGGAGTTGGTGGATCGCCAACCTATCGGTCCGACTCGCGAAAGAACGGTAACCACAAACACTGAGGAAAGGACCGAAGGATGCAACCCCAACACTCCAACGATGTCACCCGACGCCACTTTCTAAAAGAATCCTCCCTCCTGCTCGCCGGCGCAGCCCTTCACGAATCCCTGCCCCCAGCTCATGGCGCAACGCCCAGTCCCCCTCCCTTCAATCGCTTTCCTCGCATGGTGCAGGAGTACTATGTAAACCGTGTGCGTCTTCTCGATCAAACCCGGAGACGGCGCATCGAGGCGTTGACCGACAAAGAAGAAGCCGACGCCTATGTCGCCTCCGTCCGGGAACGCATTCGTCTTTCCTTTGGACCCGAACCCCCTCGAACACCGCTCCGTCCCAGCATCACTCGAATCATCGACCGAGGAGACTACCGGATCGAAAACATCATCTTCGAAAGTCGCCCAGGATTCCTCGTCACCGCAAATCTCTATCTCCCGAAGGACCAGCCCGAACAACCCTATCCGCGCCCCGGGATCGTCGCAACCTGCGGCCATTCATCGAACGGAAAGGCGGCCCCAGCCTACCAATCGTTTGCTCAGGGGCTGGCCCGCCAAGGCTATGTCGTTCTCATTTATGATCCCCTTGGCCAGGGAGAACGGATTCAATATCCCGACCCTACCTTCGGTTCACGAGTGGGCATCGGGGTCAGGGAACATCTTTACGCGGGCAATCAGCAGTTCTTGGTGGGTGAGTTTATCGGAAGTTGGAGGGCGTGGGACGGCATCCGGGCGCTCGATTATCTGCTCACACGCCCTGAAGTCGACCCGACCCATCTCGGCGTTACCGGGAATTCCGGCGGTGGCACCATGACAACCTGGTTGGCCGGGCTCGATTCTCGATACACCATGGCCGCGCCTTCCTGCTTCGTGACCTCCTTCCGTCGCAACCTGGAGAACGAATTACCTGCGGACACCGAACAATGCCCGCCCCGCGCATTGGCCTTGGGCCTTGATCACGAAGATTTCCTCGCTGCGCTGGCTCCCAAACCGGTCATCATCCTTGCCAAAGAACGCGATTACTTTGATGTCCGGGGAAGCGAATCGGCATTTCAGCGACTCCGAAAGATTTACCGGTTGCTCGGGGCCGAGGACCAAATCGCCCTCTTCACCGGCCCCTCCGGACACGGTTATTCTCTGGAGAACCGGGAGGCGATGTACGCATGGTTCCATCGGGCGACCAGCTCTCCCCGTTCAGG
>DEAY01000059.1:5014-16907 GCA_002348345.1 Verrucomicrobia bacterium UBA2970 | reverse complement strand
GGTGACCTTGAACGACCGTGAGAGACGCAAGACCCGCTTGAAAAAGGGTCCTATTGGATCAAAACCCACGAAAAATCCAAAGATTTGGTTGTTCCGTCTGGTTTTGGTGCTGTGCAGTCAGTTGTTTGTCGTTGGAGGCCTCGAGATCGGTGCCAGATTAGTCGGATACGGGTATCCAACCCAGTTTTTCGAGATTTCAAAGATTGAGGGCGGAAAGGCTGTCAGCGCCAATCACCAATTCTTTTGGAGTTTTTTCCCCCGGGCTCTTTCCCGCTCGCCCCAGGCGTTCCAGTTCGTCAAAGAAAAGTCGCCCCAATCCCGGCGGATCTTTTTGTTCGGTGAATCGGCTGCAATGGGTGATCCTGAGGCGGCCTTCGGGCCCGCCAGGGTTCTCGAGTGGATGCTCAATCAGCGACACCCGGACGAATCCTTCGAGGTCATTAACCTGGCCGTCACGGCGATCAATTCTCACGTCATTCTCCCCATCGCTCGCGAGGCGACGGAATTCGGGGCCGATATCTGGTGCCTTTACATGGGAAACAACGAGGTTCACGGTCAGTTCGGTCCCGGGACCGTCTTTGGCCAGTCTACCGGTAATCTCGGTCTGATTCGCTCCAGTCTAGCCATCAAGAGAACCCGTCTCGGACAGTTGGCCAACGACCTTTCGGGGTTGTTTTCCGGATCATCAGCTCAATCCGCAGAGTGGGGCGGCATGTCCATGTTCGCCAACCGGCAGGTTTTCGCCGATGACGCTAGGCTTCAGGGCGTCTACGAAAACTTTCGGGCGAATCTTGTGGATATCCTCTCCGCCGGCCTCGCCGCCAATGCGCAGGTTTTGGTCGGGACCGTCGCCGTCAACCTGCGGGGAAGCTCCCCCTTCAGCTCCGAAGTCCCTGCCAGTTTGCCGGCCGAGCAGGAGGCTGCCTGGAAGGCTCATCTTGAAGCGGGCCGGATCTTTTTCGAAGCGGACCGGTTTGAGGACGCCCTTGACCGCTACCAGAAGGCCATCGACATCTTCGGGGGCCACGCCGATTCCCACCATCAGCTCGGAGAATGCCACTGGCAGCTACAGGATTTTGCGGCCGCCAGGAAGGCGTTTCTTCAGGCTCGGGATCTGGACGGACTCCGGTTCCGGACCGATTCAAGGCTCAACGACATCATCAGGAAGGTCGCCGAGGAACACGCCTCGCCGCGGGTCCATCTAGTGAATGCCGAGGCCTTGGTCAGCTACAACGCCCCGAATGGGATTCCGGGCGACGAATTGTTTTGGGACCACGTCCACTTCCGATTCCCCGGCGCCTATCTCGTCGCCCTCGCCTTCGCCCGGGAGATCGAATCGATTCTTTATTCCCCCGAAACCATCAAAGGTTTGAAACCCTGGAGAAGCCTGGGTGAATGCGCCCAGGCCCTCACACTCACCCATTGGTCAGACTACCAAATGACCGAAACGATGCGTCAACGGCTTCAGGAGGAACCCTTTCGATCCCAGAGGATTCACGGCGCTCGGAACGCGCGGCTCCGGAGTGAACTGGAACAGCACCGGATGGGAATCTCTCCCGAGGCCTTTCCCGGGCAACAAAAGCTTTTCGTCGACGCCCTGAAGCAAAGTCCCGACGACTATGTCCTTCGGGACCTTTATGCCCGGTTCTTGATCAGTCATCGCCGAACGGAGGAAGCTGCTGAGGAATGGACCCAGATCGCCAATCAGGTCCCCTCACACCTGATGGCTCACTATCAGAAAGGCAACGCGCTGGCCAAAGACCCCGCGCGGGCGAAGGAAGCCGAAACCAGCCTGCGGCAAGCGCTCACCATTCGACCCGCTACCCTGCACATCCTCACGGCCCTCGCCACGGCCCTGTCGAGCCAAGGACGGCACGACGAGGCCTTGCGGGAATTGGACAAGGCCCTTGATCTTCACCCGGGTTCGATAGACACCCTCCTGGCAAAGAGTTGGGTGTTGGCTCAAGCCAATCGATCGAGCGAAGCCCGGAGCCTTCTCGAAACGGCCCGCCGACTCGCGCCCAACGACCCCCGGGTGGCCGAGGCAAACGCCGGACTTGAGTCACGGTAGGGGTTCCCCAGAACCCCGAAGAACATCACCCCGATTCTACTCCTGGAGATCCATGCTTCGATTGTCCCGCGTCCTCACGAGGGCCTCGAGTCGAGCCGTGTCGGCCTCGCCCTGGTCGGTCAGCAATCTATGGCCCGCTTGTTCCGGGCGTTCTTGGCGTTCCTGCCCCCTCCAAATGCTCCGGGCTTGATCCATCACCGCGTTTCGATCGTCCTCGGGACCAATGAAGTCATACTCCAGATCCTCCATCCCCTTGAGGCCACGAAGGGATCGCTCGGTGATGAACCGAACCGCCGAGTAAGGATCCACCAGTCCCTGCGCCAGCGCATAACCCATCCACTCACTTCCCGATGCTTCCTTGGCCGCGTCCCAGCCAAAATGCCAGGCCAGGAGGGCGCGTTGGCCGGCCTCCCCCTTGAGCAACCAGAGCAGGCCGGCCGCGACTTCCTTCTGCTCCTGATCGAGGGAAGGCTGATCGTGTCCATACCACTCGGCCAACCTTCGGGAGGTCCAATCCAGCGTCTTGTCGAGATGGCAGAGATTGCAGGCGTTGGGGCGACCAGTCTTTAAGGAGGTTTCCACCGAGGGGTTGTCGATGTGATGGCTCCGAATCGCTTTCAACAGCCCGTAGGTCGTGTGAGGCATATGGCAGTTGTAGCATTCGCTCCCCGAGGAGCCGACGGGATGATGGGTGTGCGCCTCAAGGTCCGACCCGATGGATTCGTGACATTGCAGACAGGCGCTGTTCGAGTGACCCCGTTCCCCCAACTGATCGTCCCGCCAATCCAGCGCCGATTGGGACCGGGGTTGGTCGTGATGAAGATCATGACAGGACAGGCAAGAGAGATTCCCGCCGTTGACATGACAAGGGGATTCCATCATGCCGCTGTACTCGCGCCCCGACACACGGACCATCCCATCCGGCCAGTAGCGGTCCGACAGAAAACGCGGATTCCTTCTCAAGGGCTCTTGGAGATAGGGCTGCTGGTCAAGGTGAGCGGCCCGAACCAATTTCCGATTCTGATTGAGCAGCTCGCCGGGCCGAAATCGAAACCCGTGTTGTTGGGCCTCCGCCGAATCGGAAATCCAACTGATCCCGTGGCATTGACCACAGACCATCGACGACCGTTGCGCATCGAGCTTTTCTGGATTCACAATGGTCGACTGCGTCGCCTCGCCTTGAGGAGCCCGGTAACGATTCAACGGATTCCGAAAGAACTCGATATGTTCCTCCGCAGGTCCGTGGCAGGCCTCACAGGAAATCCCGATCTCGGCGGTCCGCGTGTCGATCTTCTTGGTCCGAAGGTCGGGCCGGGGTTGGCCCGCGGTCGAGTGACAATTCATGCAGTTAAGGTTCCATAGCTGCGTGTAGCCCGGAAAATTCGGATCTCGCAAAAACGTGTCATTGAAGGGGACCCAGCGCTCCTTCTCGAAGAGGTAGGCATAGGGAAACAAATGTTGTAAATTGCCCGCCTCACTGGGCACCCAATAAACCTGCATGTGATGGGAACCCGTGAGCAACCCGATGCGCCGCTCGACGCGGGGCGGTTGCTGAAAGGCAGGGTAGCGCCCGGGATTGGCCCTCCGCCTTGCCACCCAGTCGGGATCATCCATTTCCACCCAGAATTCATCCCCCCTCTGGGAGAGGCTGATGGGCGAGTCCAACTGCTCAAGCGGAGGATGATTGAAGGGACCCCGGACGGAATCGGGGGTGGCGTACTGCGTCATCGTCCGGTGATAACTCATGTGCCAACTGGCATGCTCCCTGGGATGACACGATTGACAAGTATTGGAACTGACATAACCGCCAGGCCGCCCCTCGCGGGGAAGCGTCCGCTGAAACTGTTGCGCCTTGGTTGCAACCGCCGTGGTCCGGTCCTGCCAAAACTTCGCGGCCGCGACCGACCCGCCCAGGAGCAGGAGCAACGCCAAGCCCACCCACCGCGATAACGACTTGAGCTGAAGACACAGCAAGCCCACGCCAGAAGCCGAGATGCCGAAGAGCAACCATTCCATAACCAATTCCTGCCTTTTCCCCGTCTAGTCCCCCCACTGTGCTTGAACTTGACGCCCAGTTCAACACCGTAGCCTCAATCCGGACCGGCATCGGCCCGCGCCATCCACCGCCGCGTTGGCTCGACGGGTTCTTCGTCAACCAAGACCCGGATCCGTCTTCCCCCCGGCATTCCGTTTTGACATGGCCTCAGGCTACGCCAGAATGGGCCCATGCCCATTTGGACGCCATGCTGGAAAAAGATCGCCCTCCTTGGGTTCGCGTTGATGGCGAGCACGACTCTCCCGAAGGCTGCCGAATCCTATCCGGCATCGCCGGACTCTCTCCCCAAGGCGGGAGTGCCAAAGGGATCCGTCACCAAGTTCACCTGGGACCACAGCGAGGTCTTCCCCGGAACCATCCGGGACTACTGGCTCTACGTCCCCGCCCAGTACGACGAGGATCGTCCTTGCGCATTGATGGTCTTCCAGGACGGGGGGAACTTTATCCGGCCCGAGGGGGATTGGCGCGTGCCGACGGTCTTTGACAATCTGATTCACATGGGGAACATGCCGGTGACCATCGGCCTCTTTGTCAATCCCGGCCATCGTGGCCAGCGGAGCGAAGGCATTCCACGACGGCGCAACAATCGAAGCATCGAGTACGACAGTCTGGGAGACCGGTATGCCCGATTTCTCCTCGAGGAACTCATCCCGGAAGTGGAAACCACCTACCGACTGAGTGAGCGGCCCGAGGACCGCGCGATCTGTGGGAACAGCTCAGGCGGCATCTGTGCCTTCACCGTGGCCTGGGAGCGGCCGGATGCCTTTCGAAAAGTCGTGAGCCATATCGGAAGCTTCGTCAACATCCGGGGCGGGCACGTCTATCCGGCGTGGATTCGAAAAACGGAGGCCAAACCCATTCGGGTATTCCTTCAGGAAGGCCTGAACGACCTCGACAATCGGCATGGCAATTGGCCACTCGCCAACAAACAGATGGAGACGGCCCTGAGGTTTTCGAACTACGATTTCCGGATGGTCTGGGGCCATGGCACTCACAGCGGAAAGCATGGCGCCTCGATCTTTCCCGCCACCCTTGAGTGGCTCTGGCGGGATTTCAAATGAACGCTCAGACTCATGATCACTCATCCCATCAATTTGTGATTCCAACCACATGACCAAGACATCCTCCATCGATCCCCTTCCACGGATCCTTCCCTTGCTCTTTTTCCTTGCCTCGGGATGGCTTCTTTGGGCCGCTGATCTCAATCCCCTCTCGCAGCCTCAGGAGGGCGTTCCCCGAGGGACGGTGACGCAGCATCAATGGAAGAGCACCCTCTACCCGGGCACCGTCCGGGACTACTGGATTTATGTTCCCGCACAATACAACGGCCAAGAGAAAGCCTGCCTGATGGTCTTCAACGATGGGGGAAGCTACATTCGCAAGGAGGGTTCGTTTCGTACCCCCATGGTGTTTGACAACCTCATAGCGCGGGGAGACATGCCGGTCACGATCGGGGTCTTCGTCAATCCGGGGGTGATTCCCCCGGCTCAGCCAGGCCAACGGGGACGAAAGACCAGAAGTTTCGAGTATGATGCCCTAGGCGACCGATACGCTCGATTTCTCGTCGAGGAATTGATTCCCGACATCGCCCGTCGCTACCCGCTCTCGGACAACCCCGATTGCCGGGCCATCTGCGGGATCAGCTCGGGCGGAATCGCAGCCTTCACCGTTGCCTGGGAACGGCCCGACTCATTTCGAAAGGTGCTTTGCCATATTGGAAGCTTCACCAATATTCGGGGCGGCAACGCTTATCCCTTTCTCATCCGCAAGACCGATCCGAAGCCGCTTCGGATTTTCCTCCAAGAGGGAATCGACGACCTCGACAACCTTCATGGCCACTGGCCCCTCGGGAACAAGGAAATGGCCGCTGCCCTGGAATTCATGGACTACGACTATCGCTTTGTACTCGGCGAGGGATCCCATAGCGGTGAGCCCGGCGGGCTCATCCTTCCCGAATCGCTTCAATGGCTTTGGCGAGGTCACGAAACCCTTCATCCCTAGGCGGATCCCTCGACACCATCGCCCGAGCTGCCATGTCCCCATCGAACCGGTCCCCCGCCACCCGAGTCGTTCGTGTCCGTCTCAACGGAACACGCGAGGAGCGCCCCGATGTTTTGAGCTCAGAGCAACCGTTGGAACTGCGATTGAAGGGAGAGGGGATCGCGATCGTGATGCGCACTCCGGGCAGCGATCGGGAACTCGCGGCTGGGTTCGCTCTGACCGAGGGGTTGATCGAAACGCCCGATCAGCTGATCGAAGTATCCCACTGTCGACGAGGGACCGCCGAGCACCCCGAGAATATCATCAACCTCTTTCTTGATCCGAAGACGCCGGTTGATCTCGAAAGATTGTCACGACATGTGTTTGCCTCCTCCAGTTGCGGCATCTGTGGCAAGGCCTCGATCGAGGCGATTCAAAACAACTGGCCGCCCATCGAATCCTCTTTCTCGATCCGATCACGCACTCTCCTGGCTCTGCCCGAACGCTTGAGGAAGGCGCAGGAACAGTTCGAGCAGACCGGCGGCCTGCATGCGGCGGCCCTCTTCACCAGCGAGGGTCAACTCGTTTGTCTCAGGGAAGACGTCGGCCGCCATAACGCTGTCGACAAGGTGATCGGGTGGAGTGTCCTCAACGGGTCCTTTCCACCAGACCATCACCTTCTCCTGGTCAGCGGTCGAACCTCATTCGAGATCATGCAGAAAGCACTGGCCGCCCGAATCCCTCTCGTGGCCGCCATTTCCGCACCCTCAAGTCTGGCGGTGGAGTTCGCCCAGGAAAATCATCAAACCCTGGTCGGTTTTCTCCGGGAGTCGACCTTCAACATCTATGCCCAACCACAGCGGGTCGAGGATTAGACTTTGTGGCAACCGCGGCCCCTTGTTCATCCCTTGCCTCTGGCGTTTGGTGTCATTCCTTTTGAGTCCACAGGCCTGTAGCGATACAGATTTTCGAACTGGGCGACCGCCCACCCGTCGGTTAGATTTCCGCCGATGAACGCTGAAGATCGCGATATTCCATCCGCCCGGACACTCTCTCGGCGCCAAGCGCTGGGCGCCCTCAGTTTGACGGGTGCGTCCGCTACACTGATGTCCTGCGCCACGACCAACCGCCCGTCCGCAGGCCCGTCCCGCTTTCGCTACTGTCTCAACATGAGCACCATTCGAGGTCAGAATCTGTCTGTTCCCGAGGAGATCGAAGTCGCTGGAAAGGCGGGATACGACGCCATCGAACCCTGGCTTGGAAAACTCAACCAGTATGTCAGCGGCGGGGGATCCCTTTCCGATCTTCGCAAGCAAATCGAGGATCACGGGATGACCGTCGAGAGCGCGATCGGATTTGCCAGTTGGGCGGTCAACGACCCGGACAAGCGTAAGAAAGGAGTCGAGGATGCGACGCGGGATATGGAACTTCTGGCCCAGATCGGAGGAAAGCGGATCGCGGCGCCTCCGGCCGGCGTGCCCGGGGATGATCCGGTCGAACCGGATGCCGCCGCCGAACGGTATCGGCATTTGCTTGAAATCGGGGAGCAGACCGGTGTCGTGCCCCAGATCGAAATGTGGGGCGGCCATTCCAGCATTGGGAAGGTGAGCACGGCCATCTACATCGCCCTCGAAGCAGGGCATCCCCAGGCCTGCTTCCTGGGGGACGTGTATCACACTTACAAGGGAGGATCGTCCTTTGAGGGGCTTCGTCTCTTGAGCGGGCAAGCCCTGCAGGTTTTTCACATGAACGATTATCCGGCGGATCCCCCTCAAAACGAAATCCGGGATGAACATCGGGTCTTTCCAGGCGACGGCATCGCACCGCTTCAGGAGATCTTCTCGATCTTCAAGTCCGTCGGTGCCGCCCCAGCGCTTTCACTCGAACTTTTCAACCGAGCTTACTGGAAAATGGACCCGCTTGAGGCCGCAAACGTGGGGTTGCGGAAAATGAAAACGGCGGTCGCCGCTGCCACCGCCTGAACCGCTCATTGATGAGGCCCCGACATTCCTTCTAACTCCCTTGCCGGGGTTCATTCCTTCCGGCCTCGCTCACGCATGAAACCAAAGCGCATCGTCGTGGTCGGCGGCGGGATCGTCGGTCTCGCCACGGCACACAAGCTGGGAAGACTCTTCCCGCAATCGAACATCGTGGTCCTTGAGAAGGAGGGCCGGCCCGGCGCTCATCAAACCGGGCACAACAGCGGCGTCCTTCACTGCGGCCTCTACTACAAACCGGGATCGATCAAGGCCCGGCTCGCTGTCGAGGGCATCCGGGAAATGGTCCAATTCTGTCGGCATCACGGGATCCATCACGATGTCTGTGGCAAGATCGTGGTGGCGGTGGACGAACCCGAAGTCAAGCGGCTCCGCGATCTCGAGACGAGGGGCAAGGCAAACGGGTTGAAAGGCCTGGAGTGGCTCGAACCCGAGGCGATGCGTGAGATCGAGCCCAACGTCACCGGCCGGGCGGCGTTGAAGGTTCCCCAGGAAGGGATCGTCGACTACGGCCAGGTCACGGCCGTTCTCGTCGAGCAAATCCAAGCCGCCGGGAATGAGGTTCACTGCCATGAGAAGGTCACGGTGGCTCAACGAATCCATCAACGTTGGCTGCTTCAAACCCAACGAAACGAGTTTCATGCCGACTACCTTGTGACCTGCGCCGGCCTTCACTCGGATCGGGTCTCCGAGTTGACCGGGGCTCGACGCGATGTCCGGATCATCCCATTTCGAGGCGAGTATTATCAGATCAAGCCGGAGCGACAGCACCTCGTGAATCATCTGATTTACCCCGTTCCCGATCCCGAGTTTCCCTTCCTAGGCGTCCACTTTACCCGGATGATCCATGGCGGAATCGAGGCCGGCCCCAACGCCGTGCTCGCCCTGGCCCGGGAAGGCTACCGGAAAACCGACCTCAATGTGGTCGATCTGGTCGATGCGGTCTCCTATCCCGGTCTCTGGAGGTTCATCGCTCGTTACCCTCGAATGACATTTCTCGAACTCTGGCGATCGTTGAGCAAGAAGCGCTTCTGCACCTCCCTCCAGCGGCTCGTCCCCGCACTCCGGATGTCGGACCTCACCACCGGCGGGGCCGGCGTCCGAGCCCAAGCCATGTCTCTCGAGGGGGATTTGGTCCATGATTTCGCCTTTGTCGATGGACCGGGAGCGCTTCACGTGGTCAACGCCCCGAGTCCCGCGGCAACGGCCTCCCTGGCGATCGGTCAGGAAATCGCTGAGCGAGTGAAGTACAATCTGGACTGAATCGACAGGCCACTCCGTTGTCTCACCCGGCTGAACCCCATCCACACGGGATCGAAAGGACCGGCCCCATAGGCACTTCCCTACCGGCATTCGCCAGGACGCTCGTCCGAGAAAACATAGGTCGTAACTGATCGCGAGGTTCAGTCCGAGAAGGGATCCGATGTTGGACGCTGAAGTCCGCGACCCGATCCTGGAATCCGACGGGGAGGCGATTACTTGTTGCCCGTGCTCAGGGCCTTCCGCGCCGCCTCCCGTTCGGCATTCGAGATCAGCCCGTCCCCGTTCTTGTCAAACCGCTTCATCACATCTGCGTAATTGACCTTGGTGGCGTTTCGATTAAACGGATTCTTATTGGCTGTGGACGCCGGCTTGACCTCTTTCTTATTCTTCGTTGCCTCAAGGCTTTCGGGGGAGGGAAGGAAGACTTTCAATCGAGGCTTTTTTCCGTTGGGGAGACTGAAAACGGCATAATTCAAATGCCCGAACATGTGGCGCAGTGCCAGCCCCGGCGTCAAATCACTGAAGGTCCCTGAGATCGTTACCCCGGAGTCCTCCGGAATGTTGACATCCCATTGGGTCGCCGTTCTGATCTGGGTAAGGGTTTTTTCCAGAGACCAGTTTCGGAAATTGGCGGTCACCCGATTTCGCTCCTGGTCCCAAGTGAAAACATCGGCCGCTTCACCAGGATTGACCATCCAGAGCGTCATGATCCATAGGACGATCCTAAGGCTGAGTCTTCTCATCTCAATTGCTCTTCCATACCATCGTTTCTCGCGGTGCATTCAGTCGCCTACGCCACCCAACGACATCACCATTAGCCGGATCATCGAACTTATGCAATGCCAAGGTCCGATGCCCTAAAGGGAAAGGAGCAGCCGTTTGACCTCCCTCAGTCGAGCATCGGGCCGCTTCTTGGTCAAGCGAGGGAATCGTCCCCCCACCATCACGAGGTCCTCATTCCGGGTCAACATCACTTTCATCGCCCGAGTCTCGATTCGAGTCACCGCACGCTCACTCGCCAACCACTTCAACTCGGCGACCATCATGAGCAACTCGACGGGGACCGGTAGGGGGCCATATCGATCTCGAAGCTCGTTTCGCAAGGCAGTCAGCGATTCCCGGTCGTTCACCTGGGCCAGCTTCCGATAAATCTCTATTCGCTGTTGGACCTCAGACACATAATGGTAAGGGATCGAGGCGGGGTGCCGCTCGGCCTCCGGGAGGGGCTCGGGATCCCCTCCCCCACTCCCTTCTTCCCCTTCCTCCTCATCCACATAAAGCGCCACCTCCTCCCGCGGCACCTGGATTTCAAAGGCAGGCTTCGACGGTGTCTTCCGCTTCTTCTTCCGTTTCACACTGTCTTCTCCGGGATGGAGCGACAGAAAATCAAACACCACGTGCACGTCGACCCGCGGTTTCACCGTCTCGCCTTTGAGCGACGCGACACTCTGTTTGAGCAATTGACAATACAACTCAAATCCGATCGCGGTGATGTGCCCGCTCTGCTGGGGGCCCAGCATGTTGCCCGCTCCCCTGATCTCGAGATCGCGCATGGCGATTTTGAATCCACTCCCCAAGCGCGAGTACTGTTTCATTGCCGTGATCCGCTTTCGCGCATCCGAGAGGAGTCCGGCATGCCGAGGAATCAAGAGAAAGGCATAAGCTTGGTGCTTATAACGCCCCACCCGCCCTCGCAACTGGTAGAGATCGCTCAACCCAAATCGATCCGCTCGATCAATGATGATGGTATTCGCGTTGGGAATGTCCAAACCACTTTCGATGATGGTGGTCGATACCAGCACATCGGCCTCACCCGTCACAAACCGAGCCATCACCGCTTCCAGCGTCTTCGTCTCCATCTGGCCGTGGCCGACGACCACCCGCGCCGCGGGAACCAGCTGCCGGATTTTCTCGGCCACCGTTTCGATCGTCATCACCCGATTGTGGAGAAAATATACCTGCCCTTCCCGATTCAATTCCCGCTGGATGGCATCGCGAATGATTCGCTCGTCGTACTGGGTCACAATGGTCTCTACCGGAAGCCGATCGTGTGGCGGCGTTTCGATGGTGCTCATGTCCCGGGCCCCCACGAGGGCCATGTGAAGGGTTCGCGGAATGGGCGTCGCGCTGAGGGTGAGCACGTCAACGAGTTTCCGGAGCAATTTAAACTTCTCTTTGTGAGCCACTCCGAACCGTTGCTCCTCATCAATGATCACCAACCCCAAATCCTTGAAGGAGACGTCATCCTGCACCAACCGGTGGGTACCCACGACGATGTCAACGGCTCCGGTCGCGATGTTCTGGAGAACCTCGTTGGCCTGTTTCCGTTTCTGAAACCGAGAGAGGAGTGCGACCTGGATGGGATAGTCCACCATTCGCTCGGCGAGACTCTTGTAATGCTGTTGAGCCAGGATGGTGGTGGGCACCAACATGGCCACTTGCTTTCCGCCCATGACCGCCTTGAACGCCGATCGGATCGCCACCTCCGTCTTGCCGAAACCGACATCACCGCAAATCAAACGATCC
>DEAY01000059.1:4383-4689 GCA_002348345.1 Verrucomicrobia bacterium UBA2970 | reverse complement strand
ATCACCGCAAATCAAACGATCCATGGGCCGATTGGACTCCATATCACGCTTGGTCTGTTCGATGGCTTCGAGTTGGTCGACGGTCTCCTCATAAAGAAAGGCCCCTTCGAACTCCCGCTGCCAATTCGAGTCCGCCGGATAGGGATGCCCTCGGTCCGATTCGCGTGCCGCCTGGATCGACAACATCTCCCCCGCCAGATCGACGACCGCCTTTTCAGCATGGGCCTTGGCCTTGTTCCATCGGCTTCCCCCCAGGGTATTCAGTGGCGGGCTTGCTTTTCCGGCACCTACATACTTACTGATGAG
>DEAY01000059.1:0-4089 GCA_002348345.1 Verrucomicrobia bacterium UBA2970 | reverse complement strand
GGGCTTGCTTTTCCGGCACCCACATACTTACTGATGAGATGAGCCTCGGTCACCGGAACATAGAGTCGCGGGGGACTTTGATCGGCATCCTTGGAGGCATACTCGATAACCAGACATTCCGGACCCGCCGTCGGAGGCTGGTCGGCCTCGGCTTGGGACCGCGTCTGTTCCATCTGCTGGAGCCCCATGAACCGGCCGATTCCATGTTGCAGATGGACCACGAAATCCCCTTCAATCAAATCCGCAAAATCGATTTCCAATGCCGATTTTACCGCTGCCGCATGCTTCGATTTCAGTCGTCGGGGACGCTGAACCTTGTAACGGCCGAAAATCTCTGCATCGGTCACCACCGCCCACCGGGCGGTCTCGACATGGAACCCGCGCCCCAGGATTCCAATCTCGATGCTCAACTCGCCTTGATAGGATTCGCGAGCCCAACCCAGCTCGTCCCATATTTCGACAAATCGGTCCCGCTCCCCCTGATTGTTGCAGAAGACATCTATTCGATATCCCTGCCGCAACCATCGGTGCATCTGCTCAAAGAACTGCTGCCGTTGGCGCTCGACCACCTGGAGAGCCGGTGCCCGAGCGTCCAATGGACGATACGATTCCAGACTTTCGAAGGCGGGAACATCTGTCTCCTTGCCCTCCGAATCACCCACCAGCGCTCCGGTGTCGTGATCAACCGGATCGGCGCATTCCTCGTCCCCCTGACTGGAGAATTCCAGGAGCCGGAACCCTCGGCGCCGTGCCTGACTGAGAACCTCATCCCAGGACAATGAAAAAACATCCTCCTCCGGAATCTGCGCCAGATAGTCTCCCGCATGATCTTCAACGCTCTCCGGTTCACAAACGATCAGAACGGTCGAACGGGGCAAGTGATCAAGGAGGCTCGCAACCTTATCTCCGGGGTCGTCGGCATTCTCAACCTCATGGAGCAAAATGCCGAACTCACCCGCCGGAGAGAGTTCGACCGATGCCACCTTCTCCAGAGAAATCTGGGTCTGGGGATCAAAGTATCGAATGGATTCTATCTCGTTGCCAAAAAACTCGATCCGGACCGGCCAGGGACTGGCGAGTGGAAACGCATCGACAATCCCACCCCTCAGGGCGAGATCTCCTTTCTGGGTGACCTTGGCCTCCGGCTCATAGGCTTGGCTCTCCAACCACTCGACGAGATCAAGGGGATCACAGGGATCCCCGACCGCAATGGACCTGACCCTCCTGGTGAATTCGTCCGGAGGAAAGGTTTTCTGCAGCAAGGCCGTCGCATTAGCGACGATGATCGGACCCGGCTTCCGCTGGCTCTCATCTAGTCCGCGTAGCGCCAGCAGGGTCTCCAGTCGCTCACTGATGACGTCCGCGTGCGAGAGTTTGGCTTCATGGGGAAGCGTTTCCCAGGCCGGGAAGAAGAAAGGACCCCGCTCGACGGTGGCCGGTGGATCCTCATCCTCCGACTCCGCCCCGCCGGAAAGCCAGTCCCGCCAAGTTTGAAGGTCCTGACAAAGGGCTTCCTGGTGCTTCAACCCAGGCGCGACCACGAGCAAGGGGCGTCCGGGCTCGATCCGGTGAAGCATCGCCGCAACCAATCCCCAGGACGATGGGGCCAGATCTGAAACCACGTCGTGCCCGTGGGCATCCAGAAGCTTCCTGAGCCCCTCAACCCATTCGGATTCTCCAAAACGTGCTTCGAACCGATCCATGCCCAAACCCTTCACGTTCGCGCTTGCATCAACCTCGTCAAGCGGGCATCCGTTTCCGGCATCCTACTCCTGCGTTATCGTGATCAACGTTTCCAGGGGGACGGAGGGCACGAGTTGCGATTGTCCCCCGGGCCAGATCACTTCGAGCTGATCCACCTGCTCGGCCGTCCCCAAACCGATGGTCACCGGCAATTCCGACTGCGAGAGATAGCTCCGGGTGGGCATCACCTGCCGCCACAGGGTGCGTTCTCCGACACGGACCTTGATCCAGGCACCGATGCCCTCCGTGTTTTGGCGCGTCCCCTTAAGCCGGATCCGAATCCAATGATGCCCAAGATCCTGTTCATTCCGGAAGAGTTTTGGCGCCGCATTGATCTGGGTAAGGATAAAATCCAAATCGCCGTCCTGATCGATATCGGCGAACGCCGAACCGCGACCGACAATCGGCTGAAACAAGGCCTCTCCCACCTGCTCTGAGGACACCTCCAGGAATTGGCAACCGAACTCCGGCCCGCTGTTCCAGAACAATTGAGCCGGTTGCTCATAGTGTTGGCTTTTCTGAATCTGGGTAATCTCCTCCTCGAGGTGGCCGTTGGCCGTCAGCAGATCCTGCCACCCGTCCAAATCATAATCAAAAAAGAACAATCCGAACTTCAACAGGAGTCGACTGGCTGGACCGATGCCCGCTGGAATCGCCTCGTCGGTAAAAATCATCGGCCGGTTCTGCTCGACATACAGCGCCGTCATTTCATTGGCGAAATTCCCGATGCCGACCGCCAAGGCTCGATCATCACGGTAACAGGCCGTGTCGATTCCCATCGCACCTCGGGCCTTGCCATAGGTATCATAGGCAATTCCCGTCAGGGATCCGACCTCTCGAAAGCTACGATCCCAACGGTTGCTGAAGACAAAATTCCGAACGGTGTCGTTCGCAACGATAAAGTCCATCCAGCCATCCTGGTTCAGATCCACGGGGGCCACCCCCAACGACTTGGCCACCGGCACATCGGTGGCTTTGTTGGCAATCCGGATTCCACTGGCTTGCGAGACATCGGAAAACCCTCCCTTCCCATCATTCTCAAAGAGGAAGGGAAAGGACCCCTCAAAATTCATCGGTTGTCCATAGGCCCGGCCAATTCCAACCAAGGTCGTTCCCAGTTGAAAATCGATCTCCTTGTTCCACTTCACGTAGTTGCCGACAAACAGATCGAGATCCCCATCGTTGTCATAGTCGAACCAACTGGCGCAAGTGCTCCAATCGGCAGCCGTCCCCCCCACGCCCGCCGCCTCAGTCACATCCTCAAAATGCCCCCCCCCTCGATTGCGGAAGAGCCGGTTCACTCCAACGGCGGTGAGGTAGACATCGGGATATCCGTCCCGATCATAATCGCCAATCGCCACGCCCATTCCATAAACCGGAACATCCAAACCGGAGTCGGCCGTCACCTCCTCAAAACGTCCCGTTCCGTCGTTGGCATACAATGCCGCCGTGGTTGCCGGGGTCTCCGCGTCGGGGTTCCATGACGTGCCATTGACAAAGAGCAAATCCTGGTCACCGTCCTGATCGAAATCGAAGAAGGCGACCCCTCCCCCCATCGTCTCCGGCAACAACTTCTCGTCGGCCGCTCCACTTTCATGGACAAAGTTGATTCCCGCTTCCCCCGTGATCTCACGAAACCGAATCACCGGCACCGTCGCTTGAGCGCGTTCGGGGTTTTCCGGGGCCATCAATTGAGTCCGTTGCTCGGTCCCTTCCGGTTTGGGTCGAGTCACGACCAGATAAACGACTCCCACGATCATCACGATTCCCATCAAGGCAATCCCCGACCAGCGAAAGGCGCGCCCAATCACGGCGTCGTCAACGTGATCTGAGACGAAAGGCGGACGCCGAGGGCGAAAAAAATAATCCACTTATTGCCGCATGCCGCGCTTTGCCTATACTGCGCGCCCATTACTCTATCCACGGCAAAAAAATCATGACCAACAACAGTTCGAAGCCAATCGAAAAAACAGTCCTGGCCTATTCCGGTGGGCTCGATACCTCAATCATCCTGCGTTGGCTGCAGGAGGTTTATGGCTGTGAAGTCGTAACTTTCACCGCTGACCTTGGTCAGGGTGAGGAACTTGAGCCGGCGCGTGCCAAGGCAGAGACCCTTGGGGTGAAGGAAATCTTTATCGAGGACCTGCGCGAGGAATTCGTGCGTGACTATGTCTATCCGATGTTTCGAGCTAATGCCCTCTATGAGGGAGTTTATCTGCTCGGCACTTCAATCGCGCGCCCCCTGATTGCGAAGCGCCAGATCGAGATCGCCCATCAGGTTGGTGCGGATGCGGTTGCCCATGGTGCGACTGGCAAGGGCAATGATCAGGTGCGCTTCGAGATCGG
>DEAY01000415.1 GCA_002348345.1 Verrucomicrobia bacterium UBA2970 | reverse complement strand
TGAATCGGATTGTAGACCGCCAGGGCCCGAATCCCGTTGACCAAATCGGGGGCATTGTTCCGACGCCCGGGAACCACGGCATCCACGACGGAGAGGACAGACTCTCCAAGAGGGGTTCGTCGCTGCAACCTCATTCCAACCTCCGAGATATAGCCTCTCCGCTCGTTCAAAATATCGGGCCGAATCTGCAAATACCGCGGATTCTTCGAGGGCTTCCCATCGACCATCCGAGGATGGGAACTTGAGACAAAAAACTTTGGCACATCGGACTCAGCGGCCCCCCGAATCAATTCCTGCATCGGCGCCGTGTAATGAGAGAACCCAATTGAATCCTCAATGATCGCACGGGCATCATCCCCGGCAAGGGGTTCGAAGTTAGAGAGAAAATTTCCCCTTTCCGATAAATCGGACTCCGTCTGGCGATCATATCCGCGGTGAACGGCGTCATCCGGTCTCTGGAAGAACCGATTCTCGCAATTCTCCACGATTTTCACCGATGATCCCTGATGTTCGGGCTTCGAGAAACTAAGCGCACCCGACGGGACCACGACGCTCGCAGTGATATCGTCCTCCAGCGAGGTCTTTACCGCCGGCTGGAAATCCTTTCTCAGCCCGAACGTCCGCCACAACCCATCCGCCGCAAAGCCGACCCTGAGATAGGTGGTCACGAGTTTTCGATGATCACATTTGAGCTCATTCCCCGGCCGACCATTGATCATATCAACGGTGAAATGTGACTGCCAATCCGCTCCCCACTCCTCGCGATAATACCGCTTGACCACAAAGACGATTTCCTTGACATGTTTGGGAATCGACTCAAGCCACTCGTTGTAGTCGTCCGTGTAATCCCGGGAGGGGGTTAACAATTTAATCACAGATCCCAGCGACCGCTCAAAACTCAATACTGATCGCTCATCCTTGCGAGCAGGCTCGCGAAACCGATTCGAATAATCCCGTTCGATCAGGGCCGCCACCTGGTCAATATCGACCTTGATATCCGCCACAAAGACCGGGCCATGCAGAATGGCATCGGTCAACGGCTTGGAGATCTCCGACTTCCCTCCTCCGGAAACCGTGCAGGGTTTGTGACAAACCGTGCCCTCCGCAACCGTACCCACCAGACGCCAGGAGCGATCATCACTCGGTTTGACCATCTCCACCTTGTATCCTGAGGGTCGGATATAGGTGACACCAGGCAACAGCTTAAGCAATTGCTCCTTCCCTTCTCGTTTCCAGGACACGGATTGTTGGTGAAGATCGAACTCGACATCCTCGGGGACGTAGAGAATGTCCGGATAGCGTTTATCCACTCCGAAGCCTCGAGGATCAATCTCCATCATGTCACCAAAATGCTCCACAACTTCTTCAAAGGAATGCCCCGAGCGCTGCACGTGGAGATGACCACTAAAGTCCTCCCCTAAATCGTAGGAGGGAAAAGCAAGCGTCCCGCCGGCATGTTCTTCCTCCGCCAGACCAAAGAGGTTCGCCGAGTAACTAATCTGAGTCTTGACCTCCTTCTTGCAGTATCCAAAGTAATTATCCGCAATGAGCGTCACCATCACCCCTTTTTCATCCCGGGCACAGATCTTGAAGGCCTGTCCATCATTGTACAAATCGCCCGGTTCATCCCAAAAAAGGCCGGCTTCGACCTGCTCCTCTGTCGCTTGATCCCGGGGAGGCAACCCAAGTTGCTTCTTGCTCACAGTCGTGAGATGGGGGGCAAGAATGACGCAACCGGAATGGCCGGTCCACCCACCCGGATCAAGCGCCGAATCATTCTCGGACAGGAATGGATCCCCACCATTGCCGAAAATGCTCTCCACAAAATCAAGATTAGAAACCAGGTTTCCCGGCGCGAAAAACCGCACCTCGGTGCGCAAATCCCGAGTCACACCCGGGATCTCCGGACAGACCAGCGGACGCAATAGCAACGAGACAAAGCAGTGAACCTGCTTGTCCGGTTCTTCTTGGGCGGTGAAGGGCAGCGCCAACAAAGATTTCGGCGGTTGCAGCGCGGCGCGCAACAGTTCGGCAAACACCTTCAATGGGACTTGTCGTTTATCGTCGGGAACCGGGAGTCCCCCTTCGGCAATATGAAACACCCCCTTCGTCGTCCTTCGATCCTTGGCGGGGTTGTGAAGAATCCCCTGGCGCAATCGATAAGAACTGATGATTTCCGAGTGGAACTCGTCGCCCTCAAACGGCAGAGAAAGGGCCCGAGCCAGACCATGACGATCCAAGACAAAGGTCTTTTCCGGAAGGCGAATGGGATCGCTGACCGAATCAAGATACTGATCCAACCAGCACTGGATTCGCGAATCCGCCGGACAAAGATAGTGGGCCAAGAGACGTTCTCGCTGGCGATGGTGGCGAAGGAAGTCACCCGCGATCTCATGGAACCCAGAACCCTCCCCGGCTCCCACCGGGGCGCAGCCCATTGACGCCAGCTTGAGATTGATATACTCGACCGTCAGCTCATCCGGATATACCGGAATATCAACACCGATCCCTAACCTTTTCTCTCGATTCATATCAGCTCGATCCACCCTCCACAGAGACCTTCCTTCGCTCTCTCCAGGAAAATCACAAAAAGCCTCCAAGGGAGCCACGAAGAACACTAGCTCAACATCAAACCCAAGGCTCTCCGACGCACCCAACGAAGAATACAAAAAACAGACGAATGGATTAAGTCAATCCGAAGCGGTGGGGTTTGTCAAAAAGCCGGGCGCTCCTCGCTCAAGCGTTGCCGGTTGGTCCGGGACCAATGAATCGGCCTATTAAGAGCCACGAAACCCCCTCGCCATGACCCCATTCGCCGCAGGGTCTCGGTTTGAAGTCCACCCTCGCCTACTTGCCAAGAGGCAGGCGATCGGCGAGCCGCTCCGGAAGCCCCGCTTCCCGAATCTTACGCATGGTCGTCTCCATGTCATAGTCCAGCCGACGAAGTTCGATCGTTCCGATATCCATGTCATAAATGACATAGGTCGCCTTGGGGACGCCGTCACGGGACTGGCCAACACTCCCCACATTGACAAAGTACTTTTTCCCGGGCTCCACTCGGAATTTCGAGTAAGTTCCCCCACGCACCGTGCTGTCCCGAACGAAGGCCACCGGCACATGGGTGTGCCCGAAGAAACACACGCTGGTGTTCTGGTAGGTGAAACTGGCCGCCGCCTCCAGCTTGTTGAAGACATAGCCCCATCGTTCGGGACCATCTAAGGTGGCGTGAACAATGGAAAAGTTGGCCACCAACCGAAAGTAACGCAAGTCCCGCAACCAGGCACGGTCATCCTCCGTTAACTGGTCACGCGTCCAATGAATCGCGGCAGTGGCATGGGGATTAAACCCCTCCAAATCGTTTTCCCCCGAGCAATACTCATCATGATTCCCCTTGACGCAAGGTAGTTTCATCTCACGAACCATGTCGAGACACTCTTTGGGGTTGGCATTGTAACCCACCACATCCCCCAGACAGGCATAGTGCGTACACCGATTCTTCTCGGCGTCCGCCAACACTTCTTGAAACGCCTCCAAATTTGCGTGGATATCTGCGATGATCGCGTACTTCATTTCCCAACCAACTTCCGTCTATCTCACGATTTCAAACCCAACAAAATCTCCGATCGCCTCAGACCACGACACCTGCTCGTCCCGAATCATCGGCCCCATCCCGGAGTCTCGAACCGCTTGCATCAATTCCTTCAATTCGCCCGCCTGCCCTTCAGCCACCAACTTGACCTGTCCGTCGGCCAGATTTTCTATGGTGCCGCTCACATCATAGCCGCACACTAAGCGCTTCACTGTGTATCGAAATCCTACCCCTTGAACACGCCCCGAGTATAAGACCGTTACCCTCAATTTGCGTAAAAGGATTGACCGATTCCTGATGCCATCATTCGGCCGAAAGCCACTCGATCTTCCGAACGAGAAGACCAGCGGGGGGAATCAAGCCACAATCCCTTCCGTTTTCGCAACGATTTTATTT
>DEAY01000241.1 GCA_002348345.1 Verrucomicrobia bacterium UBA2970 | reverse complement strand
CTGGTTCCTCGCCTTGGAGAACGTCTTTGTCGACAACGATGGCTACTGGGTCAGAGCCAGCGATTTTTCCATTTACACCGATCCCGACGGGCGTCTTCATCTGGTCCCTCACGACAGTAACGAGACCTTTCGAAAACCGGGCGGGCCTGGATTCAACGGCGACCCGGAAAAAGGACTCGATCCCCTCTTCGGCCTGAGCGATGAGAACAAACCACTCATCCACAGGCTCCTCAAGGTTCCTGATCTCAAGGCCCGCTACCTGGCACACGTCCGAACCCTTCGCGACAATTGGCTCGATTGGGGTCGGATCGGGGCCCTCGTTGATCCCTACCAGGCGCTCATCGATTCAGAAATCCAGCAGGATACCCGTAAGCACGAAGGCTACGAGGTGTTCAAGAAAGCGGTTACCGTAGACACCACCGGAGTGGGTTTTCGAGGACCCACCCGTCGAATTAGCCTGAAAGGCTTTGTGGAGCAGCGACGCCGCTACCTGGACGAGTATGAGGCCTTTCAACCAGCGCCTCCCAAAATCGTCTCGGTTCAGCATCGGGGGAATGGGTCCGACCCAGTGCGGCCGCTGGAAGTCGCCACGATCGAACTTCGAACGGAGGCAAACCCGGACGTTGAATCGGCGCTCCTCTACTTCAGCCACCGAAAGCATGGGGTCTATCAATCGGTCGCCATGGCGAAGCGGGAATCCACTCGCTTCACCGCGACGATCCCCCCCCAAGCGGTTGGCAAAAAGATGTTTTACTATGTTGCGGCCCGGAGAAACGAATCGAAGACTGTGACCTTCTTTCCGCGGAACACCGAGTTTGGAGCCTTGTCCTACCGGGTCGAACCGGAGCGGGCGACTCAGTCACCCCTGTGGATCACCGAAGTCATGGCGAGCAACACCCGAACGATTGCCGATGCGGACGGGGACTTCGATGACTGGATTGAAATCAGCAATCGAACCGATGACGAACTCGATCTCTCGGGCTATTGGCTCAGCGACAATCCCCGTCATCCTCGAAAGTGGCGTTTTCCCGAGCGCGCACGCCTTGCTCCAAACGGGACGGTCATGGTGTGGGCCGATGAGGATGGAGAATCGACGACTTCGGAATTTCACACCAATTTCAAATTATCCAAGAAAGGCGAGAGCATCGGACTTTACGACCGGGACACCCAATCGAATCGCCAACTCGACCTGGTCTCGTTCGGCCCATTGGAGGATGATCAGTCCTGGCGAAGGCCCGGGACGGAAAGCAACGATCTCCAGATTATCTCCCCCTCCCCCGGCAAGCCAAACTGAGGAACCTGTCCCCGCCCGGGGCACGCGATGCCGGGGACATCCGGAGCCGGTGTCGTCAAGCCCCTTCGTCCGCCCTCGAGACCTTCCGCTTCCTTGATTGTGCTGATCCTACGTCCCCCCGACGGAACGAGCCGGATCACCAAGCCACCATCGCGTCGGCAAACAGAGCACTGAGATCATCTTCACCAGCCGGCCGAGGCGATATCTTGGTGACCCGATGCTGGGGCAAGGTTCCCGCCACGAGCGTCGGAATGTCCTCCTCCCGGTAGCCAATCGCTGACAACCCGTTCGGTACATCGAGCGCCTGCATGAGACGAACAACCTGCTCCGCCAACACCTCCCCAGCGGATTCCTTGGAGGCAGAATCGACCGTAGCCCCCAGCGCCTGCGCGGCGGCGGCGTGCCGATCAGGACACGCCGGCCCGGTAAAGCGAAAGACTGCTGGAGCATTGAGGATCACGGAAATCCCATGGGGCACCAGGGGATGATCGATCGGGTAACCTTCCGGACGATAATCCCGAACCATTCCCGACACGGGATACGACATCCCATGAGCCAGGTGGACTCCCGCGTTGCCGAATCCGATCCCGGCATAGGTGGCCGCCAGGAGCATGCCTCGGCGCGCTTCGAAATCTTCAGCATCCTGGTAGGCTCGCAGCAAATACTTGGCCCCCAGGCAAATGGCCTCGCGAGACCAGAGATCACTGATCGGATTTGATCCCTGATAGGCCGGTCGCAACAAGGGGCGCTCCGGCAGGGGGCGTTGGTCAAAGGGCCGTGCAGTGAAAGACTCCAATGCATGGCAGAGCACATCGAGCCCCGTTGCCGCGACAGCCAGGGGCGGGAGGGTTCTCGTGTTCTCAGGATCCACAATCCCCAAGGTCGGCTTAAGGCGGCGATGCGCGATCCCCGTCTTGGCCTCCATGGGCAAGTAATCAAAAATAGCGACTCCTGTCGTCTCACTCCCTGTTCCCGCCGTGGTGGGAATGGCGATCAGCGGCTTGAGCGGACCGGGCACCGGTTTCCCACTCCCAATCGGAGGGTTCACGTAGTCGAGAAAATCAGCCGGATAGCAGGCATAAAGATTGGCTGCCTTGGCGGTGTCCATCGTCGATCCCCCGCCCACAGCCACATAGGCGTCAAACCCTCCTTCTTGAGCAAAACGGATGGCTTCCATCAAGGATTCATCAGTGGGTTCCACCCTCACCCGATTGAACAGGACACCCTCCACCTGCTCCGAGGCCAGAGCATCCAGGACCGTTTGCACCGGGTCCAGTGCGCTCAGGTGGGCATCGGTCAACACCATGACCCGTTTCGCTCCCCAATCAGCTATATCCATCCCCACTTCCCGGGTCACCCCCGTCCCGAAGCGGATCTGGGATGCCGCCATTTCAAACGCCGAATCAAGTTGCATCCAAATCAGTCTAGGATTCAGCGAGGGAATTGCAACCGGGTGAATCCGACCGCGGTGCCTTGTTTCGACCACAGGGTGTGGCAAAGCGATCCCGTCCCCACGGCCGGAACAAGCCCTCGCCCCCCGTGGGGCATCGGCCGATCACCGCCCTGATGGGACGGGGACTTTCTATTCAGCGGCGAGCAGGTGCCGGCCCTGCCGTTTCAAGGCCACCCGCTTCTCCCGGGGGCCGGCCCCAACGCTCCTCGATTCGATATGGTCCCGCAGGATAATCGGCACGTCACTTCGCCCACCTCGCTGGTAATCGCGCAATAAAACGGGAGCCACGACCCCGGGGGCCTGGCCTTTCTCCTCCACCAAGAATCGGAACAGGAATCCGACGAGCTTGGTGAGAGCAATCCCATGCCGCCGATTGGCCTGTTCATACAACCAATCACTGAAACTGAGAAAGGACCAAAAGGGCGACTGCCCCATCGCCCAGATGAGTACGACCGATTCCACAAAATTGCCACTGTTTCCAATCAGATCCCAAAAACGGGCAAAGCGCCTGAGACGCTGCATCGTTGGGAAATCAATCGAGTGATTCTGTAACAATTCATAGGGCGCCTCGGCGCTGTAGACCATTCCATGCGTCTCATCGTGCCGAACGATCGGGGTACCCCTGAGTCGCTTCAATATCCCGACCTGGATTTCCTGCGGGCGAAGCGCGATGAGTTGGTCGAATCCTTCGCCAAAGCTTTCCATGGCCTCCCCGGGCAGCCCCACAATGAGGTCCGCATGCACATGAACCCCCGTGCGTTCTCTCAGAAAACCAAGATTCTCCCTCAGTCGACTGTAATTCTGACGGCGACTGATGTTTTCGGACGTCGTGACATCGAAGGTTTGAATCCCCACCTCAAACTGAAGCATCCCGGCTGGAAACTGCTCGATGACCTCGCGGAGAGCCCCTGGCAGCCGATCAGGAATCATTTCAAAATGGAGAAACAGTCCCGGACGCAAACGAGCCAAAAAAAACTCGAGGATCGCCCGACTCGATCGGAGGTTCAAATTAAAGGTTCGATCGACAAATTTGAAGTGTTGAACGCCACGCCGATAGAGTTCATCCATGGCCGTCAGGAATTTTTCCTGCGGAATGGTCCGGACCGGTAGGTCGAGCGATGAGAGGCAGAATTCACAAGTAAAGGGACACCCTCTCGAGGCCTCGACATAGACGATTCGATGCTGGATATCCTCATCCGTATAGTCAGGGTAGGGAAGATTCAAGTGGGTGAGATCGGGTAATGGGGCTTGAACGAACCGTCTTCGCGGACGGCCATGGTCGAGGATTTCTCGGCAAACCTCGGGAAACGCCAGATCCGCCTCACCGGCGATCACCACGTCAGCCAGCCCACAGATTGCCTGCTCCGCCTGCTCATAACTGACCTCCGGTCCACCCACCACCAGGACCACCTCAGGAGCGATCCGTCGAAGGCATCGCATGACGGAAAGGGTTTCGGAGACATTCCAAATGTAGACCCCGAATCCGATGATCTTCGGTGAGGCCGCGAGTAAGCGCTCGACCATCGTCAACGGCGGTTGCCCGATCTCGAATTCGACGATCGTCGCCCGGTCGCGAAGCGGACCCATATTCGCATAAAGATAGCGCAACCCAAATGAGGCATGGATGTACTTTGCGTTGAGGGTCGACAAGATGATTTGCGAACCAGGCATCGGAGGGAATCTAGAACGAATCGAGTCCCAGTTCAGTCAAATTCGATCATGCCTCAATCCGATCAGCACGGGGTGCCCCCCCCGATTCCGAATTGCCAGCCAGCCAGAACTGGATTACACCGCCAGGACGAGGTCTATCGATGGTCTACTATATTCAGAATCCCGATTCGAGCACGGAAGGTCCATTCACCCAGAGCGAACTGGCCGACCGCTATCGCCAGGGAGGGATCACTCTGGAAACGCCGATCCAATCCGATCATCCGAACCAAACCGTGCCCTACCGTGCGCTTTGCCACGGCCGCTCCCCATCACGCTCTCGAGGCCTGCTCCCGTTCCTCTGGCCCTTCAACGAACTTCATCGCCTTGCCGATCTGGACCATCGAGGCCTCCTCTCCCTGATCGGGGTCGGACTGGTTCCCATGGTCCTCTTCACCCTGTTCATCGGAGTGATGAGTCAACCAATGGTGTTTTTCTTGACGGCGCTTTACTTCTCGGTGCTTTGGGCCATCCTCTTTTACCACGTTTTTCCGGCACCCCACATCAAGATCGGGACCTCCATTTTTTGTTTCCTGGGCACGGGACTCGTCTCGGTCAGCCTGCTGATGGGGTTTTTTCGACTTCCCCTCATCTCCTTCCCGACGGCCTGGATTGGCTCCGATCTTCCGGCTATTCGCGCGATGGCATTTTTCGTCTGGGTCGCGATCCCGGAGGAGCTCTGCAAGATCCTGATGATCTACGTCCTTTCGAAACGAGCGGAAGGGTATCGCCCCCGAACAATGGCCTACTACGGAATGATTTGCGGATTGGGATTCGGGATCTACGAGGGCTTGGATTACCAGTTGGACCGCAATGTTCAATTCGCCCAATCACAGACGGAATATCTCTTTCTCAATCTCCTCCGCCTCACCTCCCTTCCCGTCCTCCACGCGGTCTGGACCGGGGTTGCCGGCTATTGGCTCGGCTTCGCCTCTCTCTATCCCAAGCGGCGGATCGTCCTCTTCCTCGTCGGGATCGGCATCCCCTCTCTGCTCCACGCCCTGTTCAATACCTTCAGCGGGACCTTGACCAGCCTGGGAATCAGTCTCCTGAGCGTCCTGATCCTCATCCTTTACCTCTCGAAACACGATCGTTTCGATCGCTATCTCAGGGGGGAAGAGGATCGTCCCCCCACCACCTGACCCCCGCCTCATTCCGGGGAAGGGTCGGATCCGCGGCTATCCGAGGCGGAAAGGCGCCTCAGGCAACGTCAATGGGTCATCGCGAAGACGAGAATATTGATCCCCAGGGCATAGGTGTGAACCGAGAATTTCATAAAATACTCTTCGTCCTCTCCCTCCCGTTCCCAGCCGTCAGCGATGTCGGTGTTGTGGGTTGCGACAGCCACCATCCTCCCGCGGGAGTCGAATAGCCCGCGAAGGTGCACCTGGGACAGATCCGCCTCCCCCCCATTGGGCTGCCGATGCATCCAAGGAGGATCAAAAGGGAGCCCTGTACTTTCGTAGAAGAGACGGGCCGGAACTTGAGGACACTGCTTGAGGGGATAAACCATCCTGAGCAGAGCATGGTCCGGAGGCAACGCCCGCCACGTCCAGTCCGGAAACGCCGCTTGGCTCATGGTCACGAGATTCTCCCACTCGGCGTCGCCCCAAAAGTCGTCCACCCAGAGGAATCCTCCCTGTTCCAGATAAGCCCGTAATGCCCTCTGCTCCTCTTTTCCAAGTCGCTGCCAACCGACATCACTCATGAAGATAAAGGGATGACTCAAGAGTCGTGGGTCGGTCAATGACAGGCTGAGGGGCTCGGGATCGGTCATGAGAGAGGTCAGTTCCGCCAACCGATGGAGAAAGTTTAGCTCGGCCCGCGGGAAGTCGGTCTCCCACCGCTGCCAAAGGCGACCTTCGTAGTAATAATAGGCTTCGCCGTTGCCTCCCACACTATCATAACGAATCCGGACCATCCGGAATCGGTCTTCACCCCATTCGCCACGGGACGAGAACGACCCATCCCCCCGGGCTCCATTCTCGAGGCCAATAAGAGCAAGGACCACCCTGAGCAAAAGGATCGAGCGAGGTTTCTCGATTCTCGCCTGGCGTCTCATCAACGGCGGTTTACGGTGCCGATTTGAAATCGGGGTTTCTTCTGGGAAGCCGCGCGCCCATTTTATCCAGAGCCTGCATCAACTCCGCCTCCATGGACCGGACCCGAATCGGATGTCTCGCTCCGAGGTCCCGTGACTCTCCCAAATCATCTCCCAGATGAAAGAGCTCCATCGGCCCCTCATAGAACTTGATCAGCTTCCATTGCCCTCGACGAATGATGCTGTAGGGCCCGGGGTCATGGCGGTAGTGCGGAAAATGCCAATAGAGCGAACGCCGCTCGACCGGCTTGCTTCCTCCAGAGCGCAGATGCGTCATCAGGGACAAGCCATCCACCTCAATCGAATCCTCCGGAGCAAGCCCGGCAGCCTCAAGAAAGGTCGGCAATATGTCGATCGAGCAAACCGGTACCTCCGAGATTGTCCCCGCCGGAATCACTCCCGGCCACCGGGCGAGGAAGGGGACTCGAATCCCTCCCTCGTAGGCATACCCTTTCCCCGAGCGAAGCGGCGCGTTCTCCGTCGGGCTTCCCTGGCGATCAAGGCCACCATTGTCCGAGGTAAAAAGGACCAAGGTTTGCTGATCAAGACCCAATTCCTCCAACACCCCAAAAATCCTTTTCGTTGACCGATCTACCGACTCGACCATCGCCGCATATCTGGCTTGGGTTTCCGTTTTGCCATCAAGACGATACCTTGCAGCAACTTCAGGCTCCGCCTGGATCGGCGTGTGCACGGCATAGTGTGCCAGGTGGAGAAAGAAGGGGCCATCCTGCGAGCGCCGAATAAAGGCTACGGCCTCATCGGCCTCCCGATCGGTCAGATACTGACCCTCCTGTCTTCCCGGCAGATGAGGGATGCCCGCGCGAATCATCTCATGACGATGCTTGGGCTGCTGATAGGGGTCAAAGTAGGAGGGGGGCTGGCCGTAGTCACAGCCTCCAAAATTCTCATCAAAACCCTGCCCCGTCGGATACCAGTCATCGTCTCCCAGGTGCCACTTGCCGATATGGGCCGAGCGATATCCCTTAGCCTTGAGCCGTTCAGCGATCGTAACCTCCCCGTGCTCCATCCAATACGGGTTGGGCGGACAGAGGAAACGCCGGTTTGCCCCGCCCACGTAGTCAGTCGGATTCTGATCCGGCGTGCCGATCCCTCCTCGTTGGAAGCGGGATCGAATCCAGTCGGTGACGCCCACACGACCAGGGTAGCGCCCGGTCATCACCGCCGCACGGGTCGGCGAACACACGGCACAGGCCGCATAGCCATTAGTGAAGCGCATCCCCTCCTCCGCTAGCCGATCGATATGAGGCGTTCGGTAGTAATCGCTTCCCTGGCACGACAAATCCCGCCAGCCCAAATCGTCCACCAAGATCAAAATCAAATTTGGCGAGCCGGCGGCCAAGGCTAGGTGGCAGAAGACAAAAGAAACCAGGGTGAATTTTACCCTAACACAGAATCGATCCATCGCAATACGTTGCCGGTTTTTTTCGGCCGAAACAAGGATGGGAAGCCGTCCAATCCCCTCACTCGTCTGATCTCCCCGATCGCTCACTGAAAAAAATCATTCTTTTTTCAAAAAAATCACTTTTTTCGAAACATCAAGGTGGATTCTGGACTATATTGCCTCGGAGTAGGAAACGCGCACGGAAAACCGCCAAGGTGTTCAACCGAGAATTCTTCGGTTCAAACTTCAAACCCTCCTGCTACGCCGACTCCGCCCTCTCACCCCACCCAAACCCCTTGGCAGCGCGTGTACCCTGACGGAGGCGTCGCATTGAGACCCCGTCTTGAACCCGGGCCCGATCTTCCAACCATTGCCCACCCCATTCTGAGGAGCCCTTCCTTTCTTCACACACTGGTTTTCACCCGGCTCATGACATCCCCAAGAAACTCATCGCTTTCCGAAAAACCCGAACCTCCATCCTCCGGGCCTTCCTCGCGTTCATGTCAAAAAGAAAGCAACCTCGCCTATTGGAAGAAACCGTTGCCAAAAGAGGCCCTCTCTCATGAGGACACCGTGGACCGGGGTTCGGGCTCCCCTTGTTCCTCATCGGAGTTTGAGGGAGGATCTAGCGGCCACTGTTCCCGAGCCCGACGCAGCGCCCCCAGGGCGAAGATCAGGGGGTAGAGGGTTTCATAATACCATAGCTTGGCGAAGTAAAAGCCGATGGGGCTCGCACTCCAATCCGGATCCGATTCAATCCGACGGAGTAACCAATCAAGCCCGTTGGAGGCTGCTGACTCGAGCCACCGGCCATCGAGCCCCTCGTGATTCAGATCCCTTTTCAGACAAGCGATCAGCGCCTCGGTCGCCAAAGCGGTTTCCTCCGTTGAGGATCGTGTCCCAAATCCTCCCCCCCAGCCCCCGTCATTATTCTGGTTGAGCACCAACCAGTGGACCGCTTGCTCCAACGCCCGCATCACCCGGGGATCGAGTTTTCCCGGTAATTCCAACAGGGCCACAACAACTCGAGCCGTACCATAGGTGGGATTCTCATCCTGCGGTGCTTCTTGGTTGCCAAACCATAGCGGGCACCAGGTTCCATCGCCTCGTTGGGCTCGAATTAAATAGGAAAGCGCTCGCTTCAGCCCCCGCCGGGCTCGGTACTGATCGTTCGGCATCAGGTTCGGAATCCAGCGAGTCCATGCCCGGATACTATGCGCGGTGATGTCAGGACTGCTTCGATCAAACGCTAAATGTCCCCACCCCTGGCAGAAAGTCGGAATGCCCCCGTCCTGGTTCTGGAGCCGGTACAACCAATTACTCCCATCCTTGGCAACCCGGCGGTCACGGTCCTGGTCATCCCAAAAGTGGCTCAGGGCCACCAGAGCCCCCGCGGTGTCATCGGCGTCGGGAACTCCACCGGGAAGAGGCGTCCACGCCCAACCTCCGGGAGCGGCTTGGGTGTAAGGATGGCGGCGGGTGTATTGCTGGTTGTGCAGCCACTGCTTTAGGGCAACCTGCTCGGATTCATCCACCCCATCCAGCCCCCCCTCACCCAATGCACCCACGGAAAGGGATGTGAGCCAGGTAGAGAGGTTGGTATCAATGGGCCAACTCCCGTCCGGGCGCACCGCGTTCACGATAAACTCCACCGCTTTCAACGTGACCGGGTGACCGGCGAGACGGCTTGACGCCAAACTCATGGCGACAAAGCTGGTCAGAGGAGTCGCCTCCAAGAACCCCCCGTTGCTGGGTTGGATGGCGGACAGAATCGCCATGCACTTGGGCTTCAGGGAAGCCCGGACCCCTCGCCAAATCGGGCTTCGACACGGCAAGTGGGTATGCCTCGCAATCCCCATCGCAATCAGGGCCGGCAGCGCATAGCTGACCACCGGAAGACGCAGCGCCGCATACCAGCTCGCAGGGAAGGTCGCCAACTCGAAAGGCAACGATTTGACCCACTTCCAGGCCTGACGGCCCGGCCCCAACCTTCCGGACAAAACCGCCATGGTCAGGATGGGGACGGAAAATGTCCGGTCGCGGCCGTAGCGGGCCGTCACCGCCTGGGCGATTTGTGCCGCCCCCAGTCCACCAGATTCCTTGGTCAGCCAGGATTCGGCGCCCTTAACGGTCGCTTGAAGCGCCTCATCCTCAGGGTCCGCCCAGGCAAGAGCCGCCCAACAAAGCACCGTCGTGCTCACGTTACTGACACTTCGGTCGGTGTCTCCCCATCCACCGTCCTCATTGGCCTGCGCCGCAATCCACGCCAATCCCCGCTTGACCATCTCCATGTAGCGGGGTTGATCGGGAGAAAGGACACGGTCGGCAATCGCCAGCGCGGTGACGGCGGTCGCCGTCGAGAGAGGACTGCTACTGAGCTCTCCTTCCCAATAATGCCCCTCCGTTCGCGCCGCCAAGAGACGACCCCGAACTTGCTGATAGGCATCCTCTATTCGCTGGCAATCCATTCCTGCTCCCTCAACCACATCGAGTCATACCAAAAATCCAGTCCCCCGTCCGCCGCGCCCTCACGCCGGATCATCCCGGCGCCTCTCCGGCATGACGGCGCAAGCGCCCTTACACCCAAAGACCCGGCTAATCACATGCCGATTGCGGCTGATCCATCGATATACGATTTCAGCCACCCATATGACCCCAGGAATCCACATGAACAATGCCAATGGAACGAGAAGCGGCATCCGCAACCCGACAAACCGAATGCACCGTGCCCCCCGATGAATTCGCCCGTCCAAGGCCAAGCAGTGAATCGCTTCCAACAGATCCTCACGCGAGAGGGTTGGGGCCAGGCCCTTCTCCTGCGCCTCTGAAATGGGGACAAAACTGACCACATCGCACCAGTCCATCCAGGTCAAACACCGTTTTTGAAAGGTGCACATCGCGCAATCCCCATCGTAGAGGACAATGTGTCGATCTGATTTCACTGCTTCGACCTCATTCATCACGATTCCCAGTTGCCACCTCGAGTTTCCAATGGTGCGGATCCCCTTTCCTTCCCCTCGGTGCTAACCCCCACCAGCACAGAGCCAACACTCCTCCCGAGCCGTAGGCCACCACGTCGCCCCAGTCTGCCACGGAATGGGAAAACAAGCGAGGTCCAACCCACTCCGCCACGATGGACCAAACGACAAGATGGCCCATCACCTCGCCAACCGAGGGAACGGCCTCCTTGACGCGCCACCCCAACCAGGCGTGGACCCATAGCAACCACGGCAAAGCACAGGGAATCAGCAAGAAGTCACTGAGGTAGGAGCGCGTCCAAACCGTCCCGATTCCCGCGGCCAATCCAATCCGGTTCAACAGATAGAGGGCGCAACAAAGCATGCACAAAGGGTCGCTGCCATAACGAAAAGACCGTTTCAAAGCAGTGCGACGAGAATGATCCCAACGACGAGCGCCAGGAGAAGTTTGCCCACAATAACCATGCGACTGGGGAATCTAGACCAAGCGGCGGGAAAACAAAAACTTCAAATTCCTCACGATGACGCGACCGATCTTGGTGCCCATTACCTCACCGGAAAAACGCGATTGGGGAAGCGCTTGAGCCCCGCTCTCCGCAAGCAGGCCCTTTTCCTTCCGGCCTTCCTGGGTTGTCCTGAGAAGGGCGTTCCCACACAATCCCCCCCCCCAGTGATGCTCGCTTTTGCAACCCGTCACAAAAAAACGCTTGCGCGGTTGCTCCCGGGATTGGTAACCGTTCAATAAATAAAGATGGGTAAGTCACTGGTCATTGCGGAGAAACCGTCTGTCGCCTCGGACATCGCCCGAGCCGTTGGGGGTTTTACGCGGAAAGACGACTATTTCGAGAACGATGACTTCGTCATCTCCTCGGCGGTCGGCCATCTTCTAGAGATCACCGTCCCTCCCGAAAACGAGGTCAAACGCGGGAAATGGACGTTTGCCCAGCTTCCCCATATTCCCCCTCACTTTGACCTCAAACCGATCTCCAAGACGGAGTCCCGGCTCAAACTGCTCAAACGTCTCATCAAGCGCAAGGATGTCGATTGCCTGATCAACGCTTGCGACGCCGGACGGGAAGGAGAACTGATTTTCCGTTACATCGTTCAGCATGCTAAGTCGAAAAAACCCGTGAAGCGGCTTTGGTTGCAATCGATGACCCCGAAGTCCATTCGGGATGGTTTTGATCGACTTCGTTCGGACGAAGCCATGCAGCCGCTGGCGGACGCGGCTGTCTGCCGGTCCGAATCAGACTGGCTGGTCGGCATCAATGGGACAAGGGCCATGACGGCCTTCAACTCCAAGTCGGGAGGGTTTTACCTGACGACCGTTGGAAGGGTTCAGACCCCGACCTTGACCATCCTGGTGGACCGCGAACAAAAGATTAAAAAGTTCAAGTCCAGGGATTATTGGGAGCTGCATGCCACCTTCCAGGCAGAAGCCGGTGCCTATGCGGGTCGCTGGTTTGACGAGGGTTTCAAAAAGCAAGACAGGGAAAAAGACCCTGACCTCAAGGCCGAACGCATCTGGAGCAAAGAGACAGCCCAGGCCATTCATGACCGCTGCCTCCATCAGCCAGGCACCGTCACCGAGGAAAGTAAGCCGAGCAAACAACTT
>DEAY01000091.1 GCA_002348345.1 Verrucomicrobia bacterium UBA2970 | reverse complement strand
ACCCACGCACCGGCCGCCATTATGGCCATGCGGTTGGGCAAACATGTCTACGTCCAAAAACCCCTCACCCACACGGTCTACGAAGCCCGCCTGATGCGGGAAACCGCCCAAGGCTGCAAAGTGGCCACCCAGATGGGCAATCAAGGAACCGCAGCGAACGGCCTCCGGGAAGCCGTGGAGGTGATTCAGTCCGGCGCCATCGGGGACGTCCGGGAAGCACACATCTGGACCAACCGGCCCGTATGGCCTCAGGCGCCCAAAGTGGTAGCTCGCCCCGCCGAAACGCCCCCTGTTCCAGCGCATGTTCATTGGGATCTGTTTCTGGGCCCCGCCAAGCAACGTCCTTACCACGGTGCCTACCATCCCTTTAAATGGCGAGGTTGGTGGGATTTTGGGACCGGAGCCCTCGGCGACATGGCCTGTCATACGGCGAATATGGCGTTCATGGCACTCAACCTGGGTTATCCCGATTCCGTGACTGCAGAGAGTGGCCCCCTCAACCCGGAAACCTACCCGGCGTGGGCCTCCGTTAAGTTCCAATTCCCCCAACGCGGTGCGCTTCCCCCGGTCGATTTCTACTGGTATGAGGGCAAGCTCCCCAACGGGGAGAAAAACCTTCCCCCGAAAGAGTTGTTCCATGGGAACAAACCGCCGGGAAGCGGATCCCTCCTGGTGGGCGACAAAGGGACGCTCTACTCCCCGAACGACTACGGATCCTCTTATAAGCTTCTGCCGGAGGAGGGCTTCGGGGGGTTTGAAAAACCACAGCCGAGCCTTCCCCGAAATGGTCGAGGTGACAAGGGGATGAAAGAGGAATGGGTCGAGGCGATCAAAGGGGGCCACCCGGCCATGTCGAACTTCAACTATGCCGGATTGCTGACGGAAACCATTCTCCTGGGGAATATTGCCATGCGTTCAAACAAGAAACTGCTTTGGGATGGCCCCAATCTTCGGTTCACCAATTCCGAAGCGGCAAATCAATATATCCACAAGGTCTATCGAGACGGCTGGGATCTGTAGAACCACTCAACCAGATCGTTCGAGAAGCGTTCCCTCCCAAGGGCAAGCCCAGTCGGGCTTGCCTTTTTTTTGCTGGAGGACGACTCCTGTCGCAGAGTTTCGCAACCCATCGCTTCCATTGTCGGAGCGATGGCTTCCCTCTCCTAAGGCAGCCTCTCCCCGAGACCGCCTAGCTCACCCGACTCCGCGGCCCCAAGTGCTCAGATAATCTCTTGATCAGGATCTTTGAGTTCCGACCGCTCCCGACATGGGCCGCAGACCGCTCGGCTGGGAGATCGGCAATCGATCCCTCGACAAACCCCGCCTTCTCTTGGAAATAAGAATAGGCCTGGGTGGACAGGAGAAACAGCATTTCCACGCCCGCTTGTCTTGCCTTCTCTTCAACAAATTCCATCAATCGCCTGCCGATCCCCTGTCGCTCGTGGGAATGAGAAACGCATAGAAAGGCCAATTCACCCTTTCTCTCATTCGGGTACAAGTGGAGCGCCACGCATCCGATCGGGTGCCGGTCAATCTCGAAGAGATAGTAATCGTCGAGTTGCCTTAGGATGTCCTGGCGACTTCGTTCGGTCAGTTCCTCGGCTTCCACCGAGTCCCGAGTCAATTGAATCAGGTGCCGAACATCTTTCTTCCGAATCGAGCGAATCTGTTGATAATCGTTGGCGTAAATCAACGTGCCAATCCCCTCGTTCGAAAAGACCTCCGTCAGCAAACCTTCGTTGGTTCGACCATTGATCACGTGGACCCGAGGGATCCCCGCATGACACGCCCGAATGGCAGCGCGGGCTTTAGAAAGATTGGAGAAGTGAGCGGCTTCTTCGTTCGAGGGCAACCTCTTCTCCAATTCCGATGCCGGGAGTTCCCGAATCAATTTGCCCTGGTCAAGAAGACCGTCTTCCGTCGTGATAAAGATCACTTTGACCGCGCGAAGGGACTCCGCAACCGCCACCGCAACGGCATCAGAGTTTAGTCGGTAGGTCCGCCCGCTCCGATCAAACCCCAGCGGGGGCACGACGGGAACCACCCCCCTTTCCAACATTCCGGAGAGCAATTCCACGTCAATCTTCTCGACTCGCCCGGTGTTGAGTTGACTTTCCCCCCGAATGATCCCGACGGGCTGGGCATTGATCGCATTGGTCACCGCTGAGCGAAGGTCATGGGCGGCAAATCCCTCGAGGATCTCATGTGCTAAACGATTCCCCGCCGTCATTGCCAGTTCCAAGGTCACGTCATCCGTCGGACCACTCCCATCCACGTCAGAGGGATCGATGCCTTGTTCACGCGCCAGATGGGCAATCTGTTCAGCCGCCCCGTGTAACAGGATCACTTGGATATTCAGCGAACGCAGCACCGCGATATCCAGTAAGACGTTGGAAAAATTCTCCTCGGCAACGATCGCTCCATCCACCGAAATCACGAACGTCTGCCCTCGAAATCGAGGAATGTAATGAAGGATACCCCGAAGGTCGTTTGGTTTCACGTCGTCCTGTTTCTGCCCAACCCAAAGCCGTTGCTTGGCCTGCTAAACAACTAACCCCTGAGGCGAGGGTTGCCCACACATTTTTCGATTCCAGCCCAGGCATTCGCTCCGGTTCCTCTCCGCGGGACCACCGGGAAAGCCGCCATGAGATTCCAAGAGCATCGATCATGGGGAGACTTGCCCTTCGTCCAGTCTTGCTTCGACCGACCCGAATTCGGCACCCTACCCACCTTGAGTCCGAGGTTTCCATTCAGGGGGTATCGATGGCCGGTCGTTCTGTCGATCGTGGTGGGGGGGCTATGGGCGCTCCCCTTCCTTTTCCCTTCCACCGCCGGGATCGCCTGGTTCATCCCCGGCATCGTTTTCCTCACTGCCGGTTCCAGCACCCGTCTATCTCCCTTCCAGATGGGCTATCTCACCGGGCTTTACTTTCACCTCACCGGGCTTTACTGGCTTTTGTTCATGCCGGTCAGGGTTGGCGCCCTCCTGGGATGGGTGTGTCTGAGTGCCTATTGTGCCCTGTTCCCTGCGATCTGGGCCTTCTTTGTCTGGCGAATGCTCCCCTCCATCTCCCGGCAACAAAACGCTGGAACCAACAGAACCGCTGGCCTGGCTCGACTAGCTCAGCTGACCTGGATTCAACGCCAGTTATGGGCTCTCGTCGGGGCCTCCGGCTGGGTGAGCATCGAGATGCTCCAAGCGCATCTGCTGACGGGCTTTCCCTGGAATTTTCTCGGCACCTCCCAAGTCGACCTACTCCCACTCATCCAGCTTGCCTCCGTGACCGGCGTTTACGGGGTTTCGTTTCTCATCGCTTGGGTCTCGCTTTCCCTATTGTTGGCGATGTCGCGACTCATCGAGCATCCCGGGCATCCCTTCAGTTGGAGCCGAGAGCTCGCCCTCGCTGGGGGCAGCTTGATCCTCGTGACGGGATTGGGGTTCCTTCGAATTCAGTCAGCGACGTTGCCGGATCGAATCCTTCGAATCGCCTTGATCCAACCCAGCGTCTCGCAACGGGAGATTTGGGAGGGCACACGTGCCGAGGAGCGCTTGAGCGACCTACTCGAACTGTCGACATCGGCCCTATCCCACCAGCCTGATCTCATGGTATGGCCGGAAAGTGCTCTTCCCTCATCGATTCCGTTTTCGGAACGGGTTCCCGCGTTCATTGCAGAGCATCAAATCCCGTTGATTTTCAACGAAGTCGACCTCAGGCCCTCCGATCCCGCAGGAACCCGATCGAACCAGTATTTCAATGCCGCCTTCGCGATGAATCGTTCGGGCATCATCCTCGATGTCGCTCACAAACACCAACTCGTGATGTTCGGTGAGTATATGCCGCTGGCAAACCGGTTTCCTATCTTGAGGGCGTTCAGCCCGATCGGCATTGATTTCTCACAAGGAAAGAAACCGGGAATCCTCGAACTCCCCGAACTCTCGTTGACCCTCGGTTCGCTGATATGTTTCGAAGACGCCTTCCCTCGGTTGGCTCGAGCTACCGCTCAAGTTGGGCCCGATTTCCTCATTAATCTCACCAACGATGCCTGGTTCGGAGAGAGCATGGCACACTGGCAACATGCCCGTGGTGCCATCTTTCGAGCCATTGAAACCGGGCTTCCCTTGGTTCGGGCCGCCAACAACGGAATCAGTTGCTGGATCGATCCCTACGGCCGCCTCGGGCTCGGAAAGATTGACCAGCCCAACGATGTTTACAAACGAGGCTACAAGATCGTTCAGATCCCTATCCCAGAACCGACATTACACCCCCGAACGATTTATCTGAGAGATGGCAACGTGTTCGGTTGGCTCTGTGTCTCGGCCAACCTTGCGCTCCTCTTTCTTCGAGAGTTGTTTCGCTTCCGGGGCTCCAACCACGATTCAAACTTTGACATCGACTTGTTGCGTGACCCAGTATGAAGCCAATGAGCGCCCCCGCCCAGGCCCGACCGCAATCCCGCCGGATGGCAGGTGTGCAGTCTCCGGTCATCCCCATCGTCGGGGAATTGATCCGAGACCATCCGGGAACGATTTCATTGGGCCAGGGCGTGGTTTCCTACGGCCCACCTCCCGAGGCGTTTGATCGAATCGATCAATTCTCGGCCAACCCCAGCCACCACAAGTACCAACTCGTTCAGGGAATCGCCCCGCTTCTCTCGGCCATTGAAACCAAACTTTCTGAGGAAAACCAAATCCGTGTCGACGCCGCCCGGGAGGTTGTGGTCACCGCGGGGAGTAACATGGCCTTCAACAACGCCTTACTTGCGATCGCGGATCCCGGGGATGAGATCATCCTTCCCAGCCCCTACTACTTCAACCATGAGATGGCGATCGAAATGGCCAGTTGCCGCGCGGTTGTCGTCCCCACCGACACCGAACACCAACTCGACCTGGACGCCCTTGAGTCATCGATTACCAAGAGAACCCGGGCTATCGTGACCATTTCACCCAACAATCCCTCCGGGGCCGTCTACTCCGAAACGAGTTTGAGAGCCGTCAACGATCTCTGTCGCGAAAGGAATCTCTATCACATTTCAGACGAGGCGTATGAATACTTTACCTATGAGGATGCCTGCCATTTCTCGCCCGGCTCCATCGAAGGAGCCTCCGCGCACACCATTTCTCTGTTTTCGTTGTCGAAGGCCTATGGATTCGCTAGTTGGCGCATCGGCTACCAGGTCATCCCGCCGCACCTCCTGGCGCCGATCAAGAAGATCCAGGACACGATCTTGATCTGCCCACCCGTCATCTCCCAATACGCCGCCACCGGCGCGCTCGAAGCGGGCCCCTCCTTCTGGGAACCACAAATCTCGAAACTGGCCGAGGTCCGAAACCTCGTTCTCAACGAACTCGAGGCGCTCCATTCAGTGGCAACCGTCGCACGGGCCAAGGGCGCATTCTACGTTCTGGTCAGAATCAACTCCGCGGCCCGCCCGATGGAGGTCATTCGGCATCTCGTTGAGAACCACCGCGTCGCCGCCATCCCGGGAACGGCCTTCGGGTTGGAGTCCGGTTGTTTCCTCAGACTTGCTTATGCCGCCCTCCCGAAGGAATCCATCGTTGAGGGAGTGGGTCGCTTCATCCAGGGCGTCCAGTCCTTTGTGCACTCAAGCCAATCGCCCTGATGAAGATCATTGGATGTCAGTATCCCATCGCGTGGGAAACCCCGGAGAAGAACTTCGAGACCATCGATCGACTCCTTCAAGCCGAATCCGTGGCCCCGGGCTCCCTGTTGATCCTTCCCGAAATGTTCGCCACCGGTTTCAGTATGAACGTCGAACGCATCGCGGATCTTCCGGCCATCCCCTCCTACCTCGCCTCCCTGGCGAAAGCACACTCCGCCTGGGTCATTGGAGGACAGGTCTCGCGCCATCCAGAGGGAAAGGGACTCAATCAAGCCCTGGTCTACTCGCCCGAGGGCGTGACTCAAGGCATTTACAACAAGATTCATCCGTTCTCATTTGGCGGCGAGGACAAGGTCTACGACCGGGGGAACGAGATCACCCTCATCGAGATCAACGGATTCATGGTTTGCCCCTTCATTTGCTATGATCTTCGCTTTCCCGAAATCTTTCGAACCGCCTCGTCAAGGGGAGCGACGGCCTTCGTCGTCATCGCCAACTGGCCCGATCCCCGCCTCTCCCATTGGACCAGCCTCCTCCAAGCCCGGGCAATCGAAAACCAAGCCTTCGTCATCGGAATCAACCGAGTCGGCGAGGATCCGAAACTCCACTACTCCGGAGGGAGCGCGATCTTCGACCCCCAGGGAGAAGTCATTGCCGAATCATCTGTGGGGGAAGGATTGCTGTCAGGCACGCTTGATCTCGGGGCCCTGGAAGCATGGCGCAGCCGCTTTCCCGCCCTTCAGGACGCCCACCACTGCTTTCGACCCAATTAGCGCCACTCGAGAAACTGCGTCACATTGCGGTCCTGAGCGCGAAACCAACGACGGTAGAGCTCAGTGTTGATCACCGTCTCGGGGTGGGCTTCCGCCTCCGCGCTCA
>DEAY01000250.1:4266-7270 GCA_002348345.1 Verrucomicrobia bacterium UBA2970 | reverse complement strand
CACATCGATGGCATGACCCGGGAGGAAGCAATGCACCTGATGGTGGAGGGCGGGTTTCAGGAGGAGCGGGAGGCTGCCGGCAAGTGGACGCGTGCCCAGTTGACCTCCGCGCAGCTCAGTACTTATTTTGTGGGGACGCAGGAGCACTGGGACCTGAGACGAACCGTCGAGGCGGCGTGGGGCGATCGATTCTCACTCAAGCGCTACCACGATCGGATCCTGTCCTACGGGTCCCCTCCCGTCCAGTTCGTGCGGGCGCTCATTCAGGGGACGGAGATCCCTGAGTAAAGAGGGGTAAAGGACGAAGGGTTCCCGGATCCGGCGTGGCGGTCCCTCGACCCGACGATGGCACTAGTGGGTCAAGGGGACGGGGGTGGTTCGGACGCCATTGAGGTCGCCCAACGCAAACTGGAGTCCGGCGAGGTAAAAGGTGAGGATTTTCTCGTTCCAGAAAATGGCGTCATTGTGTCCCAGTGAGCTGTAGAACACGCGTCCGTCTCCATACTCCCGGACCCAGGCGATGGGATAGTCCCCGTTGTCTCGTTTCCCCCGGCTCAAGTCAGTGAGTTCGGGATCGAGGCTGAGCAGGATTCGTTGATGATCGCGGTGGCAGGTGTCGTTCCGGAACTGATAGATCTCGTCCTGGATTTTGAATGATTGGCCTTGGAATACGGGGGTCAGTCGATGGTGGGGATCATCGATGCGAACCCCGACAACGGATCGCGAACCCCACGGGTGCCCGGCAAATGCTCCTCCCATCATTTCATTGTAGATGTCCCAATTCTTGTAGGTGTCGGTGGCGGAATGAAATCCAGCCAATCCCCCGCCACTGCGGACGAATTGGGTCAAGCTGTTCTTCAATCGAAGCTCTGTCACCCGGACCGATTCCTGTTCCTTCGGGCTCATTTTGTCGAATGTCTTCGGGTGGGGGCGAAAGATCTCTCCGGTGGTGTTCAGCATGAGGACGGCATCGAACCGCTCAAGGCTTTCGGGCTCGAACACAGTGTAATCCTCGGTGTGGGTGACTTCGAAGGCCCCGGTGGTTTCACCCAAGAGCTTCATGGAATGGACCCCGACGGGGATTGATCCGTGTCGAAACCCGTTGGTCAGCGTGAAGACTAGGAGGTGCCTTTTCGTGTCTGAGGGGGCGGCCTGTTGGGTGGCGACCGCGGCGGTGATCTTGTTGATTTGTTCCTCGGAAACCGCGCCCCGAAGGGAGAGCGGAATGATCAGCGTTGCGAGGACAAGGAAGAGCCGGGTTTGAATCATTGTCATGGGGAGCGGTTAGGCTCCCTCCGGATCGGGCGTTGGCCTGATCCCGTGAGGAGCCGCATTGGTTATTCTAAAGCTGGTTTTGGGGCTAGACTTCGGTGGGCACGACATAGGGCTCTCGGTAGAATCGGGAGAGGAGCAGATTGGCGGCGGTATGATTCACGAACTTCTCCGAGGTGCGGTCGATCTTGAGCTTGGGACCTAGTTGGTAGGTGGACCGGAGAGGGTCGACGCCTAGGGCCTTGGTATTGTCGAGCACCATCCGGAAGGAATCCGAAATGACCTCGGACTCGCCCAGACGGGTCGTTTGCATGGCAAAGGGATACTGCCAGCCCAACCGGTAGGAGATGTTGCCGAGATGGCAAAGGGCGCTGGAGTAGTGCCCCTCCAGAATGTCTGCATGCTGTTGATCGCGTCGTCGGGAGCGCACGGCGTGGATGAAATTCTCAAAAATATTACCCTCACCGATTTGGGGTTCGGTCTCCACCAACCCCTCGCCTTCGCCCCGCCCGTTCTCGTAGAACTTGCCGCCGCGAATCACTCCTGCCTCCAGATAAAACTCATTGTCCACGACGCGAGGATAGTCGCTCATTTTACCAACCAGGCCCCGCGTTTCGAAGACGAGTTTGGTGTCGCCGTAGTCAAAGACCGAGAGCTGCATGTTCGGCGTTTCGCCTTGGTCGGAATAACTCGGGCCGTCGACGTAGCGTCCCCCCATCGTGGTCACCGACTTGGGGAGGGTTGCCCCTTTGATGGCCCAACGGGCGATGTCCATTTGATGCACGCCCTGGTTGCCCATATCACCGTTTCCGAAATCCCAGAACCAATGCCAGTTGTAGTGCACGAGATTGCGGTGAAACGGTTGCTCTGGGGCCGGTCCTAGCCACAGATCGAAATCGACATGCGCGGGTACTTCCTCGATGGGCTTGTAACCGATGCTCCACCGGGGCTTGCAGCAATAGCCTTTGGAAACCAGCAATTTGCCGTAGTGACCGCTCTGGACCGCGGCGATTTGCTTGGCCCAACCGCTGCTGGCGCGGCTTTGAGTGCCGTGTTGAACGATTCGATCATACTTGCGCGAGGCCGCAACTGCCTGTCGTCCCTCAAATACGTTGTGGCTGCAAGGCTTTTCGACATAGACATCCTTCCCCGCCTGACAGGCCCAAACGGTGATCAGGGAGTGCCAATGATTGGGGGTCGCGACGGACACGGCGTCGATGTTCTTGTCCTCGAGCAGTTTCCGGATGTCGGTATAGGTCGTGACCTGATGGTCGTTGGTTTTCTCCAGGTCGGCCACCCGTCGACGGATGACGTAGTCGTCGATGTCGCAGAGGGCGGCGATGCGGACGCCGGGGATTTTTCGGAAGCCGCTGATATGGGAGCCTCCACGGCCGTTGATTCCAACGACGGCGACCCGAATCTCATCATTGGCTCCGAGAACCTTTGAGTGGGGACGGGCGAGGGCGAGGCCGAAGCCCGCCCCGATGGTGGTTTTGACGAAACTGCGACGGCTGGATTTCTTCATAGTGTTTGCCAATAAAGAGGATTCAGGATGACGAGTCTATACCGGGAAGCAATGAGGGGAAAAGCCAATTCAATTGTTTGATACAATGAAGGATCTCATGGAAGTGTCCATACCGGGCTGGGAGCCAAAGGGTGGTTCCAACGCCCATCTCATCAAGGCCTCGCCGCTTAACATGGAAGGGGCGAAGGCCTTCCGGAGCGAGGCCGT
>DEAY01000250.1:793-3935 GCA_002348345.1 Verrucomicrobia bacterium UBA2970 | reverse complement strand
GAGGCCGTGGGGCTAATGTTCCGGGAGTTCAGCGGCATCCGGTTCGGGGAGGAAAAATGAGAGAATGAAACCGCCGATATAAACAAAAAGTGCAACCCCTGCCGCCGTGTAGGCGAGTCGAGTCGTGGCGACAATGGCGCTCTCGCTGGTGCTGGCCACGATCGTGGTGGTGACCCATGCAAATGAAGTGCCCAACATTCTACCCCCGATATTGGCCGCAAAACCTTCTCCTGTTCCACGTAAGTGAAGCGGGAAGACGGTGGGGAGGTAGTTTCCCCAGAAGCTAAACTGTCCCACGGTGAGCAACCCAGCCAGGAACATGGCGGGATAAAGGATAGCAAGGTCATTGGTTGCCGCGTAGAGAAAGGTGAACGGCATGACGATCATGCCAGGAACCAGGAAGACCCGGAGAAGATTTCGGCGACTGACGATACGAAGGACCAGTACCGCAAGCAAAACGCGTCCAGCAAGTCCGCCGACTTCTTGGACTTTGGTCACATTCGCAGCGATTTTCTGCTCCGTCTTCTTCTTTTCGGGAGTCGGCATGTCGGCGACCCTTTCTTTCACTTGAGGAAGGCCGGGAATCATTCTTTGCACATGCTGGATTGCCCCGAAGGCTGCTCCATAGGAGCAGGCGAACATGAGGGTCGTGATGATCGTCGTTTGACGAAGTTTCGGAGCAAACAATTGAGCAATACTCGGTCGCTTCAATGTTCCGGCAGTCTTTTTCTCCTTCCAGGCCGGCGATTCGGGCAGGAAGGGGCGGATGATGATTAGCGGAATGGCGGGGAGCAGACCCGAGATCAAGGTGTAACGCCACGGGGCATTGGGATCGGCGATGGTTCCTCCAAAGAAATTAAGGAAATCGGGAAGCGCGATGGCGGGGAGGTTGGCAGAGTAACTGATGGCGAGGCCATTGGCGACGGCCACCATGAGGCCCCCCACCGAGGAAAATGCTTGCGTGTAACCAAGCACTTTTTCCCGTTGCCGTGGGTTGGGAAACAACTCGGCAAGCCACGCGACGGCGGCGACAAACTCGACGCTCACACCGATAAATGTCGTACAGCGAAAGAACAAGAGCATCCAGGGAGTGGTGGAAAACCCTGCGGCAAAGGCGGAAACCGCATAGAGAAGGATACTGTAGGTGAGGATCCTTCGCCGTCCGAATTTATCGGTCAACCAACCTCCAAGAAGTCCAAAAATTCCTGCGGCAAAGGCGGGAATAAAGAAAATCCGCCCCACCCACATCGAAAATTCGGGTGTTCCAGGGGTTACGCCAGCCATTTCCATTAGTGCCGGCCTGATGACGAGGGGCAGCATCAATAACTCGTAGATATCAAATGCGAAGCCAATCACGGCGATCGTGCAGATCAGCCACTGGGTCTTCGTCAGGGGTTTGGCCTCGGGGGTCTCGGAACTCATGAGTTGCTGAATGAAAATGGTCCAGATTGAGCGTCCGGAACGTGGGTCACCTGGGATCGCCGCGCCGGGACGAGGGAGCACGGGCAAAATGCATTCTCACGGAGGAGGGCACAAGTCTTTTCTGGCCCAGATACGGCTCGGGGACAGGGGCCGCCTCAGGATGGAGAGGGTTTCCATCGCGATTGGCAAGAGGCATTCCCAAGCGGGATGAGAGGAGGCTGGCTTTGGAACCTCAAGTTCCGGAACCGATCCTTTCGGGAGCTCAGGGTAGCACACCCGGTGTCTGTCGCTTAACAGGTCGGGGCGGCCATCAAAACGCCAGTGGGTGATCCCCAAGGAGCGGGGTATCAGGAAGACGGAGCGACGGTGCTTCGGTGTTGCATCCGGGCCCGACATTTGACGAGTTCCAGGCAGACGCCGAATTGCTGGACGAGAGCCCGTGTCGTTTCCGGATTCCTAGCCATGTCGGCGCTCTCGGCAAGGTAGAGCTTCATGATGTCCTCCGCTTCAGCTTCGGTCCAATGGGGTGCATGCTCCTCCAGCAATCGGTCCAGAATCGTGAGGTCGGCAGAGGTGCTTCCCTGGCGATGAGGCTTTTGAAGAGAGGGGGTCATAGGTTTTCGGGAGTTGAGTAAGATAGGGCCCTTAATTCGGACTTAATTGTCGCGGATCGACTAATTCTGGCAATCATATTCCGATAGTATGGCGCAAAATAGTGAGTCATGGCGCGTTTTTGAAATGACTTGGTGCGGGTGAGTCGGACGATTTCGTCAGCGACAGGACCGAAGGTTCCTTCATTGGCTTGGGCAGGCACGAAGGGGAAACTGTGAGCCTGGGATTGCCTTTTCCCGCGTCATTTGGTTGGTTACGGCTTTATGGAAGAGGCCAAGACCCAAGTCGTCCGCAAAACATTGGAAGAACGGAGCCAGATGTCGAATCTGGAGCGATTGCGTCATTCATGCGCCCACATGCTGGCGACGGCCGTCCTCCGGATCTGGCCCCAGGCCCGCCTCGACATCGGTCCGCCGACCAAGGAGGGCTTCTATTACGACTTCGACCTGGCGGATCATCGGTTTTCTCCGGAGGACTTTGAGCGGATCGAGGCTGAAATGAAAAGAATCACCAAGGAGAATCAAGTCTTCGAGCGCTCGGTGAAAACTCGTGAGGAAGCCATCGAGTTTTTTCGGGAGGCGGGCCAACCCTTCAAGGTCGAGCGAGTGGGAGACATCCCCGAGGGAGAAGAGATTTCTTTTTATCGGAACGGTGAATTCGTCGACCTCTGCGCCGGACCTCATGTGCCCCGCACCGGAAACGTCAAGGCCTTCAAACTCCTCAGTGTCGCCTCGTCCTACTACCGAGGCAATGAGAAGAATCCTCAGTTGCAGCGGATTTACGGGACGGCCTTTCAGCGGAAGGCGGAGCTTAGCGAGTGGTTGGAGGCCCAGGAAGAGGCCAAGCGACGAGACCATCGAAAAATCGGGAAGGAAATGGCGCTGTTCACCTTTGACGACGACGTCGGCCCGGGTCTGCCGCTATGGCTGCCCAAAGGCACGGTCTTGGTTGAGGAACTTGAGAAGTTAGCCAAGGAAACCGAGTTTGCCGCGGGCTATCAGCGGGTTCGAACCCCTCATCTCGCCCGAGAATCGATGTATACCACTTCCGGGCATCTTCCCTACTATGCCGAAAGCATGTATCCTCCGATGGAGGTGGCGGAGGACGG
>DEAY01000250.1:0-405 GCA_002348345.1 Verrucomicrobia bacterium UBA2970 | reverse complement strand
AAGATTTTTGCGGCGGTGCCGCGCAGCTATCGTGATTTGCCAATGCGACTGGCGGAATACGGGATGTGCTACCGATACGAACAATCGGGTGAATTGATGGGCTTGATGCGGGTCCGGTCGATGCAGATGAACGATGCCCACATCTATTGTTCGCCCGAACAATTTGCCGATGAGTTTCGTGCGGTGAACGAGATGTACCTCAAGTATTTTGAGATCTTTGGGTTTGATCAGTATCAGATGCGGTTTAGTACCCATGATCCCGAAAAGCTCGGCGAAAAATTTGTCGATGACCCGGAGCTGTGGAAGCAGACGGAGGACATGGTGCGAGAAGTATTGGAGGATAGCGGCATCAACTTCATCGAGATCCCCAACGAGGCGGCCTTCTATGGGCCCAAGATCGATGTT
>DEAY01000216.1 GCA_002348345.1 Verrucomicrobia bacterium UBA2970 | reverse complement strand
GTGGGATGTAGCGTGGGCAACACCACGCTCGCCAGGATCTTGCCCAGCCTGCTCCCCTTCTACGCCGCGATGCTCGTCGCTTTGGGACTCATCACCTACCTGCCAGTGATTTCACTGGCGTTACCCCAGTGGTTCGGATTGGTCCGTTAGGGCAAGGGAAGGCGGAGCACACGATGATGCCCCGTATCAACGACGTAAAGCCAGGTCCCTTCCACGCAAACGCCATGCGGTCGGGATAAACGGATCCCCTGACCGTGCTCCTCTCGTCCCAGAACCGTCTGGATTCGGTCCTGCGCCGGGTCATAGATCCGAATGGCCGCGTTCTGATCGTCCGCAATGAACACCCGCCCAGAGCGATCAACGGCCAGATGCTTGGGCGAGTTCAACCGCGCCTCATGGGCCGGCCCATCGCGAAATCCCGCTATCCCGTCTCCGACGACGGTCTCGATTCTCCCGCCGGAATTGATCCGCCGCAGACAGTGGCCGCCACGCTCGAGAACATAGATATTACCCGCCGCATCGTCAGCGACCGCTCTGGGATCGACCAGAGGGGAATCGCTCGCTCTGGCGCCGTCTTGAGGGACTCCCTTCAGCCCATTGCCAGCAAGGGTGAGCACTTGTTCGGTTTGAAGATCCCATCGACGAATCCGCCGATTGCGGAGATCGGCGATCAGAAGGGCATCCTCGGCCCAAGACAGCGTCACACACATCAAGAAATTGAACTGGGCCATGTAACCCGGTCCTTCATCACCCCGGTCACCCGGCTCACCGGTCCCCAAGACGGTCGAAATGAGACCACTGCTCAAATCGATCTTCCGGACGCAGTGATTCCAGCTGTCCGAGAGATACAATTGCTCATCCTTCGAGATCGCAAGATTGTGCATCCCGTTGAAGACTGCGTGGGAGGCCTCCATTCCATCCCCCGCGTAGCCCCTCGTCCCATTACCCGACACTCGGGTCAACACCCCGTCGGTCCCTAATCGATGAACTCTCCCGCCCTCGAGCTCCATCACATAGAGCCGCCCCTGAGGATCAAAATCCGCCCCAAAGGGAGATTTCAGCGCCTCCCCATGGCGGGCCACCAAACCGGACTCCCCTTCAAGAGGAAGACCGATGACCATCTCCACCTCTCCCGCATGAAGGGAGAAAAGCGAGAGAAGGATGCCTATAGCCGCCCCATTCCGCGTCGATAAGATCTCCGGTTTTCTCATTTGAACGTCATCACTTCATGAATCCACTCCGGACAACGTCTGCCCCACTCAAGCGATCGTTTTCCGGGTCGTCGAGGGCACAGAGACGGCGCAACTCCGGGCTCATCGAATCCTGGACCACCTGATCCAGCATCTTCTTCTGGTATTGCTGTTGGGGCTTGTCCCATCGGGCATAGAATGCGTGCACCGCCGTTCGTGGTCTGGTGGTCAGGTTGGGCGTGCCCCCATGCCAGGCGTGGGAGTCCATCACGATGACGGACCCCGCCCCCCCTGTGATCGCGACCTCCCGGGGATGGGGAGCAGCTAGATCTTCAATGAAGGCCCCTGGAAGCTTCCCAGAGCGATGAGTCCCCGGGATCACTCGTGGCGCTCCATTCTCCACGGTGAAGTCATCTAGCAACCAAATCGTATTGCACACCCAACTCCCATTCTCATCAGGGAGGGCGGCCATATCAGCGTGAAGCGGTTGCGCCTGACGGCAACCCGGCTCGACACGCCGGGCGTTGAGGCTGCTGAGCTTGAAGCGATCTCCGAGAACCAGGGCCACCCACTCAAGAACCCGGGGGAACTGGATGAGTTCGCGAAACACACCTCCTTTGTTCACCAGATTCGCCAGTCGCCGACATCCTGGCTCTTGCTTGAACTCGGCACCTGCCTGATCCCCCTCGATCTCATACCGGGCATCGACCGCCTCCCGGAGCTGGACCAGAAATGGAGCAGGCATCAAATCGGGAAGCACCAGGAATCCCTCCTCTTCCAATTGGCGCTGTTGATCTGAGGTCTTGGACATGCAGCGTCATCACTGCATCAAAGATCAAGCCCGAGGACAATCCAAATCTGACGAATCGGCCCGTCGAGCGCGCACCTCGGAGAGGCGATCATGAAGGGTCCAAAAACCCAGGACATCACAGGGCGCACCCATCTAAAAAGACCATCTCGTTCATCAAATCGATTCACCATGCGATCGGTTTGAGTGCGACAACAGCTTGCGAAGGAGATTCGGATCATGAAGAATCCCGCCGGAGGGCCAGTGAATGCTCCCACCCCTTGCGCGCTCCACAAACCTGAAACACCCAGTCACAGCGAGCTGAAACGATGGATAAGATCCTGTTGATCGACGACGAAAGCGACGTGCTCTATGCGTTCCGGAGAATCTTTGATTCCCCGGAGACCGAAATCACCACCGCGACCAGTGGAGAGCAGGGTCTCGAGCTCTATCCCAGGATCCGACCCGACCTGGTGATCATGGACGTCCGCATGGGCGGCATGACGGGGCTCCAAACCCTTGAAAAAATCCGGGCGCTGGATGCCCGCACTCCCGTGATCATGATGACCGCCTACGGCACGACCAAGACCGCGATCGAGGCGATGAAGCTTGGTGCCTATGACTACCTGCTGAAACCCTTCGATGTCCCAAAGCTCCAACAGCTCGTTTTCTCCGCCCTCAAGGCCTCCCACGACATGCGGCAATCCATCAGCCTCGACCTGTTGGACGATCCAGCCGATGACGAATTGGGGATTGTGGGGCGAAGTGAGCCGATGCAAAAGGTATTCAAGTTAGTTGGACAACTGGCGACTTCCCAGGCCACCACGTTAGTCACCGGCGAAAGTGGCACGGGAAAAGAGATCGTCGCCAGAGCCATCTATCAGAACAGTCTTCGCTCTCAACAACCCTACCTCGCGATCAATTGCGCCGCCATTCCCGAAAACCTTCTGGAGAGTGAATTGTTCGGGCATGAGAAGGGCGCGTTCACCGGAGCAAACGCCATTCGAATCGGCAAATTCGAACAATGCAATCAGGGCACCATTTTTCTCGACGAAATTGGGGATATGGCCGTGCAAACTCAAACCCGCATTCTCCGGGTTCTTCAAAATGGAACCTTCGAACGAGTTGGCAGCAATCGCCCCATCGAAGTCGACGTGAGAATCATCGCAGCAACCAACCGAAAACTCGAGGAAGCGGTCGCCGACAGGTCGTTTCGCGAAGATCTCTTCTACCGACTCAACGTGGTCAGAATCCACCTGCCTCCACTGCGCGAACGCCCGGAAGATATTCGCCTCCTGGTCAGCTATTTTCTCAAAAAATTCAGCTCGATCCATGGGGAAACTCCCGAGTCAATCAGCAGCGAGGCGTTGACCGCACTGGAATCCTACCATTGGCCAGGCAACGTTCGTGAACTGGAGAACGTGATTCAGCGCTCGCTCGTCGTGACCAAGGGGGACGCCATTCTCATTGGCGATCTTCCCAACGAGGTCCTCGGCAACAGCCATTCCCCAAGCTCCACAACCGCCTCAGAGGGCCCACTGGAACCGGCGGAGCCAAACGCCAAGCAAGGAGACTCCTCGATGGATGCGGCTCCGGATATCCCATCCCTGGCGGAGACGCTCTTCAAATGGGCAAAAAACGACCCGGAACTCAAGATCCTGCCAGCCGTGGAGCGAGAACTCGTTCGATGTGCGCTTCAAGATACCAAGGGCAACCAGTTGAAAGCCGCCTCGCTTCTGGGGATCACTCGCGCCACGCTTCGAAAACGCATCGAACGTTTTCAAATCAAGCAGACCCTTGATATCAACTGACTCCCCCTCGAAGCGTTAGTACCGTCCTAATTCAAAGCCTGACTGAATCCACTCCTGGTTAAAATCGAACTGAAGCTCGGGAGGCTCCATCGTCGCGGGCATCCAGAAGATCTCGTTCCTTGCTTGAAGGGAGTGGCAGAGCGAGGCCACCAGCTCTCCGGGGAGCCCCAGGAGTCGAATCCGCTCCGGACGAACCCCCGCCTTTTTGAGGGCGGCTTTCATGGCATCCATTTCACCCATTCGCTCCCGAACCCACCAAATTTCGGCATTGGGGGCTTTGGCGACGATTTTTTTCAGCCGGGGCATCTCGCTTGGCCCACATTCCGCCCAGAATCCAGGATGCCCCTCGTAATCCAATTGGAGGAGATCAGGGAGGAAAGGGATGTTGTCATGGAAGAGATGCCCCCCTATTTGCAGTCGATGGCGATAGAAAATCAGATAACTCAACACTTTGAGAACCACATGAACTTCCGATTCTTCATCCTGCCGCCCCACAATGAGTCGACCAGGGATTCCCAAGCGCGAATCCTGGCACTCGATCCGAAAACTGAATTTATGGGGACCTTTCAAATTGAAAGCCATGAATCAAGGCGATTCGGAACGCCTTTTCAATCAATTTCAGTGCAGAGATAAGGGCCGCCCCATTCAGCGCGCAACAAGCTTGACGTCTTGTCATAAATCCCCACACTACGCCGCTCACGCGGAGCGTTCCCCTTCCGAACTTGACCTTCTATGGACCGGATCAGAAACATCGCCATCATTGCCCACGTCGATCACGGCAAAACAACGCTGGTGGACTGCCTCCTGACTCAGTCCGGTCTCTTTCGAGACAATCAAGAAGTTGCCGAGAGAATGATGGATTCGATGGATCTCGAGCGGGAAAAGGGAATCACCATCCGCTCCAAGAATGCCAGCTTCCGCTACCGAGACCATCAAATTAACATCGTTGATACCCCGGGGCATGCTGATTTTGGGGGTGAAGTCGAGCGGATCATGAACATGATCGACGGCGTGCTCCTTGTGGTCGACAGCGTCGAGGGCCCTCAAGCGCAAACCCGCTTCGTTCTTCGGAAAGCGCTTGAAAGCGGGGCCAAACCCATTGTCGTGGTCAACAAGATCGATCGCGAGAACGCCGCGCCCCATCGGGTGCTTGATCAAGTCTTCGATCTCTTTCTCAGCTTGGACGCCAGTGACGATCAACTCGATTTTCCAGTCGTCTATTCCAGCGCGAAAACCGGAATCGCCAAGCATGAACTGCAGGATGAGGGGCAAAATATGGAGCCCCTGTGTGATGCCATCGTCAAGCATACACCCCCGCCGAGAATCGAACCGGGAGACGAGTTCAAGATCCTCGTTGCCAATCTGGACTACTCCGAGTACCTCGGACGGATCGCGCTTGGAAAAATCGTCAGCGGCCGAATTCAGATCGGCCATTCCGTCACCTGCATTCACGGCGATGGAAGCCGTGAACGGGGGAAAGTTTCAGCCATCTTTTGTTTCGACGGAATGAAACGGGTTCAGGTTGAGTCGGCTGAAGCCGGTGACATCATCGGATTGGCAGGGTTTGAGAGCGTTTCGATCGGGGAAACGATCTGCGACAGCGAAAACGGCAAGGCACTTCCCTTCGTACCCATTGATCCTCCCACCATCCGGATGCAATTCGCAGTCAACGACGGTCCCTTTGCCGGGAAGGATGGCAACAGGCTCACGGCTCGTCATATTCGGGAGCGCCTGGAAAAAGAGATCCGCACCAATATTTCGTTGCGGGTGGCCCCGACACAAGCCCCCAATCTCTTCGACGTCGAGGCTCGGGGCGAAATGCAGATCGCCGTCCTGGTCGAACAAATGCGCCGGGAGGGATTCGAAATCCTGATTTCCCGCCCCGAGGTCATCTTCAAAGAAGGAGAGGACGGAAAGCTCCATGAACCGATCGAAAAACTCTTCCTCGAGATTCCTCAATCCTCGATGGGACCGGTGATGGAGAATCTCTCGAACCGAAAAGCGGAAATCACCTCAATGGATCACCGAGGAGAACTCATGATGATCCAAGCAATCATTCCCACCCGAGGACTGATTGGATTCGAAACCGAGCTTATCAACCAAACTCGCGGAACCGGAATCATCAGTCACTCGTTTCACGAATATGGCCCCAGCCGGGGCACGCTTAACACCCATCCCCAAGGATCGCTGGTGAGCGTCGAAACTGGGGAAGCCACCGCCTATGCCTTGGACACGATCCAACAAAGAGGCAAGTGCTTCATCGGGCCAGGCGATCAGATTTACGCCGGGATGGTGGTCGGCAAGAACGCCCGTGACCAGGACCTTCCGGTCAATCCATGTCGAGTGAAAAAGCTTACCAACATGCGCTCCTCCGGTGACGGCAAAGGAATTCTACTGGAACCCCCCGTGCCGCTCAATCTCGAGCGGGCCATTGAAACGATCACCGATGATGAATTCGTCGAAGCAACCCCCCAGAACCTTCGGCTTCGGAAAAAAATCCTCGATGAACACGAGCGCCGACGAGCGGAGAAGCGCTTGAAGAACGCCACCTGACCTAACCCGGCTGCCCTCACAATCAATCCCCGGAGCTTGGGTAGCGATCTCCCCCGAACAAGACCATAAAAAAACCAGCCAGAACCCTCTGGCTGGTCGCATCCAAATCCAAGCGATCAAGTCTACGGCACCGGTTTCTTACAGATTGGGCAGCACACCTCGCCATTGATCTCGACCATCGAACCGGTAAAGTGCCGACCACATTCAGGCAGCGGGCATTTACTGGCCCTGACGCTTCGGCTCTCCGAGCATTTAGGACACGGGATCGATTTTTCCGGATTCGCGGAATTCCAATCCGCCACCTCATCGAGGCTTTTGGCGAATTCCGCCTTGCATGCCAGGCAGATCCAATGAGTCCCATCCGGAAAATCCTGAGATTGTTCGATCTTTGCAGAACCGCTTCGGAAGAAAAACACCCCCAGGCCGATGAGGACAATTGCCCCGATCACTTTCGCCGTGTCGTTCATGATGCCTCCCCAATCAGATTGCCGTGCCTATCGTAACTCCATATGCGGCAGATTGTCATTGTTCCACCGCCGGCTTTGGTTGGGATCCTTGGCGACAAGATCCATTTGAGCGTCATGTTCGACATGACCATCCATGAGAAGAATGTTCGACCCCAGGCTATGACGACGACTGGGCCATTCCTTTGCCGGCGTCTTGAAAGTTCCCGGATCGGCCGGATCGACGGCGGTGTCCCAGACACAGTCCGACTGAGCATCGGCAACCCCGATCATGTCAGACGGGGCACGCACCGACGCCGCCTTGATATAGTCCGCTTTCGACTTGATATCGCCTCCCAGACCAAGCGTGACGGCCGTTTCACTTCGGGTAAACTCCCGAACACCCCAATCATTGTATCCGTAGGTAAAGCAGGAGCTCGCCGCACGCAGATTCCAAGGGAACCGCCGACCTGCAACCACATTTGTGTTATTCCACCAGAACTTAGGCTTTTCCTGCGGACAATTGAAGGACTTGAACCCTGCTCCCATGACCGTTCCCAGGCGCCCGGGCCAAACGATGGCGTCACTCTGCTCCTTGACCACCCCGCTCCCCGGCTGCCTCCAATGCCCGGGGTAAAGGTCCTCGTTGTCGTCCAGGTAAAGCATGAAGCCAATTCCCATTTGCTTCATGTTGTTCATACAGACGGCCTGCTTTCCTTTCGATTTTGCTTGGGATAAGGCGGGTAAGAGCATCCCGGCGAGAATCGCGATAATCGCAATCACGACCAAGAGCTCAATGAGCGTAAAGGCCCATGCCGAACGATGAGTAATGGCAGATTTCATAGTTAGACTTGTCAAACGATCGATTTGTTCTCTTGATCAATCGAATCAAGAAACACATTTGAATTCATTGATACTAAGCCAATACAAGGAAAATCACAAGCGGTTAATCTTTCACGCAGGTTCCCCCTGGAGACTCATCAAGTCTTCCACGAGGACTTCAATCACCTGTCTTGAAGCGGGCGATTCCTCTCTTCCTCAAAAAATGGTCCGTCACGCCCATCATCCTAGCGGGAACCATTTCGCCAACGCCATCACGACCCCCAATCCCACAAAGCCCATCACGGCCAGCATCAGCGAGTAACTCCGAAGCACCTCCCCTTCCGACATCGAACTCATCTTGCACACCACCCAGAAACCGCTGTCATTCATCCAGGGATAGGGTTTCGACCCGCAACCGATCGCGAGCGCCAAATAGACCGGATGAAAGCCCAATTGTTCCGGTGACGCCATTCCAGAAAAAATTCCCACCGCAGTAATCATCGCCACGGTCGCCGAACCTTGAGCAATGCGAACCAGAACCGTGACTCCAAACGCCAAAGGCAAGACGCTCATCTGGTAGCTGGACGCCAGACCTTCGATCCGGTCCCCGATTCCCGTCTGTTGTAAAAGGCCGCCGAACGCTCCCCCCGCCGCCGTGATCAGAATGATCACCCCGCCGCTACTCAAGGCGGATTGGATGGAGTCGACCATCGAGTAGCGAGCCCCCCGCTTCATCCACACCACGGTCCCGAGGGCGATAGCCGCTGCGATCATCAGCGCCACGTTCTTATCGCCCAGTCGTGAGAGCGTATTAAGGACCGTTTGTGCCACGATGTTGAGTTCCCCCGTGTTTTCAACGAGGCTTTGCAACGCGGCGCTCCCGGCGATCAAGAGTACGGGGAGCGCGATCGGGAGAACTGAGAGCCACCAGGGAGGCAGGTCGGACAACGGGCGATCTGACCACTGCCGAAATTCTTCCAATGGCGAATCCGGCGTCTCCCTCAGCGGCACGGGCCAGAAGCGGTTCATCAGCAAGGCAAAGAAAAGCCCGGCGATGCAAGCCACCCCTCCGACGGCAATGCCACCGATCATCATGATCCCCAAACCCACCCCGGTTTCATTCGCAACCAATAAGGGACCCGGCGTCGGCGGCACCAAGGAGTGGGCCATCGTAGCCCCCGCGGAGATGGTCAGAATATAGAGCAAATAGTTACTAGGGCGACGCAACCCCATGGCTTTAGCAATGGGAAACAACAGGTAGAAAACCGTGTCAAAGAAAACCGGGATTCCCAGAAAGAATCCGCTGGCCGTGAACGCCACGGGAGCCCGCGACTCTTTCGATCGCCCCACAATCAATCGAACAATCCGGTCGGCAGCACCACTCTCCAGCAGGCATTTTCCGATGATCGCCGCCAGCGCGATCAGGATTCCGATCTTGCCGCAGGTTTCGCCAAACTTATCCACCAGACGGGCAACGGTGGGCGTTTTGGAAAACGCGATCGATTCGCTCTCGGTCATCCCCTTGGATTGGCCGAAGGCAATCAAGGCGGACTCGCCGGTCAATCCTCCCACGACGAGCGCCCCGGCGATGAGCGCAAGGAACGCGTGCAACCGGAGGATCAGAATGCCCCCCACCACCACCACCATCGCCAGCGCCAATATCATCAATGGATCCATGATCAGCCTTTCGCCTCATCGGGGTCGTCCGGGTTCATCGCCGGATGCCGAAGAAAATTAAAATCAACCCCCAGGTCAGCCTGCTGAACATGTTGAAAGAACAACCGATCATAACCTCGCTCTGGAATCGGCGCCGAAGGTTGATGAAATCGCCGGACCCGCCGCTCCAATTCTTGGTCGGAGACCTCCCATTGCAAGCGCCTATTCTCAACATCCAGTTCGATCAGATCCCCTTGCTCGACGTAACGGAGAGGCCCTCCCACCGCAGCCTCGGGGCTCACGTGGAGCACCACCGTGCCATAGGCCGTACCACTCATCCTCGCGTCGGAGAGGCGAACCATGTCCCGGACCCCTTTGAGTTTCTTTGGGATCGGCAGGTAACCCGCCTCCGGCATCCCCGGCCCCCCCAGAGGGCCGGCATTCTTGAGGACCAGAATATCATTTTCTCGCACGTCAAGCTCGGGGTCATCAATGCGCCGGCTCAAATCTTCGAGCGAATCAAAAACCACCGCCTTCCCTCGTACATGAAGTAGTTCCTCTGAGGCGCAGGATCGTTTGATCAGAGCGCCTCGGGGTGCCAGGTTCCCCTTGAGCACGACGAGTGAGCCTTTTGACTGGAATGGCTCGTCGAAGCGGTGGATCACCTGTTGCCAGTCGGGAAACCCGATTTCAGCAATCTGATGGCGCAGTTGAATCCCTTGAATCGTCTGGACATCCAACGCCAGTTGGGACTGCAATTGCTTCAACACCACGGGCACCCCTCCCGCCCGATAAAAATCCTCCATGTAGTAGGCCCCGTTGGGTTTGACCGATACCAGCACCGGAACCTCACGGCTCAATGCATCCAGTCGATCCAAGTTCAGGCGAATCCCCAACCGGCCCGCGATTGCGGTGAGGTGAATCACCGCGTTCGTAGATCCGCCTATCGCCAGCAGAAGCCGCAGCGCGTTTTCGAATGCCTCTTCGGTCATGATCTGAGACGGTCGTCGCCCCTCGCCAATCGCCTCCAAAATCACCCGACCACTTTCCTCGGCGGTTCGAATTCGATCCGAGTAGACAGCCGGAATAGCGGCCGCCCCGGGAAGCATCACACCCAGTGCCTCACAGAGACAGGCCATGGTACTCGCTGTCCCCATGACGCCGCACGTCCCATGGGTGGGAGCCAGGCGCTGCTCCACCTGGTCAATCTCCTCACGGCTTATTTCCCCGCGGCGGTAAGCGGCCCAAAACCTCCGACAATCGGTGCAAGCACCGATCCGCTCTCCACGGAAATCACTGGCCAGCATTGGCCCGGCAGCGACGACAATGCAGGGGAGATCCGCGCTCGCTGCTCCCATCAAGAGAGCGGGTAAGGTTTTGTCACAGCCCCCCAATAGAACGACGCCATCAATGGGTTGAGCCTTGATCATGGCCTCCACATCAAGCGACATGAGATTCCGATACATCATCGCATTGGGACTCATGAATTGCTCTCCCAAGGAGATGACGGGAAACTCCACCGGCAGGCCTCCGGCCGCCCAGACCCCCCGTTTGACCGCCGCCGCCAGGGTGTTCAATCCCAGGTGACAATGGTTGAGTTCACTGTAGGTGTTCACGATCCCGACCACCGGTTTACGATGATGGTCCCTGGAGAACCCCATCGAGTGGACAAAGGAACGTCGCAGATAGGCGGCAAATTCCGGATCGCCATACTGGGCTAGGCGAGACTCCAGCCCTCGATTCGATGCCTCAGCCCGGGTCATACACTCCCCTGGATTTCACCGACAGCGAAACTTCTCTACAACTCAAACCGATCGCCCTTTCCCCTCCCTCATGACCGCGTTTTCGAAGCGCCATGAATCCTTTCCAGTTCGCTATTCAGACGCCGAACGATTTCGGGCTTCTCCAAATAGAGATTCTTCGTTTCGCCCGGATCATCTGCCAGATCATACAGTTGCCCTTTGGGCCCGTCTGGGGTCGCTTGAACCCGTCTCGGCTGTGAGAATCCGCCCGAGCCTAGGCCCTGGATGAGTTTCCAAGCCCCTTGCCGAATCGTGGCAACCCCTCCGCCCGAATACACCACCAGTGAATCACGAATCGGATTGCCTTCCTCCCGTTTCCCCAGAAGAACAGAGGAGAAGTCGAAGCTATCCGGAGCCGCATCGGCGGGAAGCGGGATTTCCGCCACCGCGCCGAGGGTCGCCATCACGTCGGTGAACCCAATCATCTGATGACTCACGGAACCGGGGTTCACCTTCCCCGGCCAACGCACGATAAACGGCATCCGGTGCCCACATTCCCAAGCATCAGCCTTCATTCCCCGCAAGCCCCCGGAGGAATCATGGTCGAACCGATCCACATCGCGATCATACCATACGGGTCCGTTGTCCGAACTGAAGACGACCATGGTATCCTTTGCTAGTCCGGAATCATCGAGGGCCGAAAGGACTCGCCCAATGTGATCGTCGACCATCATCATGAAATCGCCATACATCCCCGCCCGACTCTTTCCCTGATACCGTGAGAATGGGAGCCAGGGCGTATGGGGTGCCGGATAGGCCAAGTAAAGAAAAAGCGGCGCGTCCGAATGATGCTGCTGGTGATTCCAGATGACATCGATGGCTTCATTGGTGAAGCGGGGAAGCACGTATTTGAGATCCAAACCGGGAGCAATTCCTCCCGCCCTCCAAAAGGCCCCTTGAATCGGAGACCATCCCTCCGAATCATTGGCTGAGATCCGATCCGTAGGCGGTGCGACCGCCCGATTTCCCTTGATGTAAAAATACGGGGGAATGTCAGTCGAAGCACGAATGCCAAAGTAGCTGTGAAAACCGCGGTCAACCGGCCCCCCCGTGAGCGGTTGATCATAGCCGTTTTCATGGAAACCCAGATGCCATTTCCCAACCATCGCCGTGCGGTATCCTCCCGATTGAAGCAGTTGTCCCACAGTGAGCTGGTCGGACTCAATCGTCGCCTGACGCCGCCAGGTTTCCGAATTGCCTCTGAAGGGATAGCGCCCTGTCATCAGGCCGTAGCGCGACACGTGACACAGCGGGCCGGCCGCGTGAGCATCCGTGAATCGCATTCCCTCGGCCGCAAGTCGATCGATATGAGGTGTGGGAATCTTTGAATGGGGATTGTAACAACCGGCGTCCCCGTAACCCATGTCGTCGACGAGCACGAAAAGAATATTTGGCGCTGACCGAGCCGTTTCAGGAAGTGAGGTCAACGCTCCCGTCATGACGAGTGCCAAACCGATTCGAAAAGGACACAATACTGCTTTCATAGGTGATCTGGATGCATTAATCGTAGGGGCCCCCTACTAAAGAATAAAGCACCGAGATCATCAATCCTCGGGTTGTTTTTTCTGAAGACAAGCCCCCTCCATCACACCGAATTCGAACCGGCTGGGCAATCAACCTCTCGGTGGTTTCATCTTCACGTTGAGAGAGACGGAGCACCATTCCCCCCGCCGGGTGAGACGCGCTACCAACAGAACAAATCATTCTCGCTGGAAAAAACATGATTCCTTATGATTTGCCCATGGCATTGCGATCCCTGCCCGCTGTCGTCCTTCTTTTGCTCATCCTCTGCGCCTCAAACCTCCCGGGGGGCGAGCCCCCCTTTGTCGAGTATCCGGCCGATTTAAAACCTTACCTCGCTACCCTTCACCAACGCCCAGGAAGCCTTTCATTCCAGGGCGAATCCGGCCCGGAACTTGAGCGCTGGCGTCGGAAGGCACGAGGCAGACTCAAAGATCTATTAGGGCTGAAGTTGATGGAGCAGACGCTCAAGGAATTTGAACCCCGCGTGGAACTTTCCCCCGCTCAAGAGCGCACCGATCACCTTCGCTTCTCCGGCACCATCGAAACCGAACCCGGGATTCGAATCCCGTTTTGGCTCCTGAAACCCAAATCCATCGGATCCCGCCCCCACCCTCTGGCGATTTGCTCACACGGCCACGATCGAATCGGACGGCACACCTACGCCGGGGTCTGGCGCAACGAGGCCCATCGACAACAGGGGACGAACCGAGGCGGACCGATCGGGATTCAAGCCGTTCGACACGGTTTCATTGCCCTTGTCCCGGCGACCCGAGGCCTCGCCGAGGAAATCGAGCTTCCCGATCTCAAAGGCCGGCATGGAAAGCGTCCGTGCCGGGCTCAACTGATTCACGCGCTGATGGCCGGCCGAACGGCGGTGGGCGAACGAGTTTGGGATCTCCAGCGACTCCTTGACTGGGGACTCACTCAACCTGACGTTGATCCCTCCAAGGTCTTGATGATGGGGAATTCCGGAGGGGGGGTCTTGACGGTCCACACCGCCGCAATCGATCCACGGATCAGCATCGCCGTACCCAGTTGCTCGTTCACCTCGTTTCGCAGCCGGGAGGGCTACATCTTCCACTGCGATTGCTGTCTCATTCCCCGGGTTCAAGTCGAACTGGGCGACTTCTCTGATATCGGAGGACTCATTTCACCTCGCCCGCTGCTCGCCATCAACGGCCACACCGACGGGCTCCACCATCGACCCGCAGTCGAAAGGGCGGTCGCCCGAGTCCGAAGAATCTACCGGGCGGCTGGCGCGACATCCCAATTCCGACACCTCTGGGGAGCAGCTGGCCACCAATTCTATCCTGATCTGATGTGGCCCCTCATCCAACAATGGCTGAACCACGAAGAGGGGCGCTTCCACCGCGATCCCGCGACCGGCTTACCTCAGTCAGCGCCCCCGGGCTCTTGACCGTGGCGGTAAGTGAAGCAACCGAGGTCAGAGGAGCAAGGTCCCGGCGTGTCCAGAACAACGGTTCGGGTGGTGATCGGATCGTAAGCTCGCCGGTGAGCGACCGCCGCCTTCACGACGACCGCCCTGAAGTCCGAAAGATCAATGCCCTGGCTCGACCACTGCCCGAGATCGAAGGGAGGTGTCCGTTGACTCGTCAACAAAATGGTGATCCCATCCACCCGAACGACGGCGCTGGCTCCCATGTCAAAGGTCCGCCCGGAAAGGGATGCCAGATGACTTGCCGAGTCCTCCAAGGTAAAGACCCCCGGCCCCTTTCGCACCAGTTCCCCTTCGACACAGACCGGCCCCCGATCAAATCGACTCCCCTTCCCTCCCAAAGATAGAGGCGTCCTAGATCCTACCGCAACGGACGTCAAACGAGAAACCGTTTCCGGATCCCAGAGACAAACTACCGCCCGCTGAATCTGATGCTCCAAGAGCAGCCGAAGCGCACCCGTTCCGTCCCCCGGCGCGCCCGCTCCGATGTTGTCCGAGGGCTCGACCAAAACGGTGAGCCCCTGCCATTCCCGCTGGAGCCCTTTGATGGTCTCTCGGATTGAGCCCCCCCCTTGCGCGGGTTCGACCTCCAGGGCGCAGGCCTGCGATTCCAGTGGGTCAAAGTATTCATCAAACCGTCGATCCCGGCGAAACGACACCACCTGAAAGCTGAGTCCCCGCCCCGGCGAATCGCCATAGGCGAAGCCAGCCGTGACATTCAACACTTCGACATCGGGATCAGCCGCCTCGATCTCACGAGCACTCTGCTCAAGCGTCCGCATCGGCTCCGAATCGGTCCCCGTGTGAATGGGGGGCCAGCAAAGCTGAGTCTGTCGAAGCGCCACTCGAGGACGCTCCCCTCGCTCCAAGGCCTTCTGCAGCAGACCGACCGCCCGCACGGATGCCTCGGCCGCATCCGAGTGAGGATTCCTTCGATAAGCGACCAACCCGTCGGCCAGTCGGGCCATTTGAATCGAAAAATGGGCGTGTAAATCGTACACACCGCACAGCGGAATGAACTCGGCACCCTCCAGCCCTCGAATGCGCCGCAGCAGTTCCCCTTCCACATCAGGCAACGACTCGGTGACCATGGCTCCGTGCAAGACGAGAAAGATCGCCGACACACCCGGCTCCCAACATGCCTCAAGCCGTTGCCAAAAGGTCTCGAAAACCTCGTCTCTGACCAACCCACTCGGAAGCGCCCTGCCATCAACCCCCCAAACAAATTCCCACCCCAGTTCCGCGCCTCGCTCAATCGCAGCGCCTAACGGGGATCCATCCCCAATCTGCTTCGCCAACGCCTCGCCCTGACTCAAACGAAACGCATCAAGTCCCGTCCGATCATCGAGAAAACAATGGGTCTCATGAAACAACCCGGCGAGGAAAACCCTCGGTTTCAAACGCGAACGGGTTTTCAAAACAACCCTCTCCATCACAAGATCCCGTGTTTTTTAAAGGCCTCAGAAACGGGCATACCCGCTGCCAGATCTTCTCGAACCGAATTCTCACCCGATTGTTTCGCCTCGGCCGCGGAAAGTGCATCGTCAATGGCGCGGTCCGGAATCACCACCACACCGTCTCGATCTCCAAGAATCCAGTCGCCCGAGGCGATCTGAACCTGATCAATCACCACGGGCTCACCGATCTCAACCACATCGATTCGGCCCAAACTATCAGTGGGACGACAACCGATTCCAAAGACCGGAAAGGGGAGTTGCTCCAGGCGCCAAAGATCACGGCAGCAAGCGCTCATGACTACGCCCCGCACCCCCTTCGCCAGGCACGCCGTCGAGAGGAGTTCTCCCCAAAAGGCACTCCCAACATGGTGTCCTCCATCCACAACCAACACATCGCCCGACTTCATTTGCTCGATCGCACCCATTTCAAGCTGGTAGGGCGCTTTCGGGATTGTGGACACCTCGACCGCTCGGGCCGTGAATACTCGGCCCGACACCATCACTTCCCGGGTCAGCGGACGAATTCCGGGACTCAGTGTCTGCTCCCGAAAACCCATCAAGTCGAGGACATCGGCCACAACCGCGGAATAGAGGGACTCCAAGCGAGAGATCGTGGATTCAGATTCCATGGATTCCCACAAGCTGACAGATCAGCCCTCCGCCGTCAACCGGGCCGAAAGTGAGTCCCGGCCACTCGTGGCACCAAAGCATGGCCGTGAAGAAACCGCTGATGAGAATGAACAATGGCATCCGAAAACCATGACTGGCCCATGGAACGCATCCAAACCGTGAAAACGATGCCGCCTTGATCATAGGCTCCCAACGAGCCATGGGACCTCCCAGCTCCCCACCGAAGGCAACCGCACTTTTCTTCAGAAACGGAACGCGTCAATGGAGTCAGCCGTGTGCAAACAAAACTCGCTCACGAATCCCATTCGAGGTAGGATCCGTCCGTTTTCAATCCCCCCCAACCTTCAGGAATTCAAAGCAACTCCTCAAACTCACCAAGCCGCCTCCTCTCGCATGCAACGACTCTTTACCACGCTGATTGTCCTCGCTCCCCTCGCCTTTCCGCTGCCATCCTGGGGCGGCAAACCCAACGTGCTCATTCTTTTCACGGACGATCAACGGGCGGACACCATTCGGTCGCTTGGGAATCCAGACATTCACACCCCTCATCTCGACACCCTGGTGGAGACGGGACACCATGTCTCCTCCGCCTACTGCCTGGGTTCGAACATGCCAGCTGTCTGTCGCCCCAGCCGGAATATGTTCCTCTCGGGACGGACCTACTTCCGGTGGACGCATCCGCCGGAAGGGACCCCCCATCGAAACGCCCCGGCGCTCGGTAACACACTCCCGGCAACCTTCAACGCCGCCGGCTATGAGACCTATCACCACGGCAAACGCGGCAATGTGGCCGAGAACATTCACAAACAATTCGATCATTCCCGTTACCTCAATGACTTTGATGTTCGATGGTCGATGGAAGCGGGCAAGGAAATCGTCGATCAAGCCATCGAGTTTCTCAACCGTCGTCCATCAAAGAGCTCGCCATGGCTCATGTATTTGGCCTTTGCCACCCCTCATGATCCCAGGGCGGCGAGCCGCGAAGCCCTCTCACGGTATCATGCCCAGGCGCTCCAACTCCCTTCGGCCTCCGCGCCATCACATCCTTACGATAATGGATCTGTCCTCGGACGCGATGAATGGACGGCCCTATGGCCTCGGACACCACAAGTCATTCGGGATCAATTACATGATTACTACGCCACCATCACCACGATCGATGCCCACATTGGCCGCCTCCTGGAAACCCTCAAGGCTCGGGGCGACGACGAAAACACGATTATCGTCTTCTCGTCGGACCACGGATTATCGATGGGAAGCCATGGTCTGATGGGAAAACAAAACGTCTACGAACCAGGATACAAGGCTCCCATGATCTTGACCGGACCGGGAATCAAAAAAGGATCCACGGACGACCCCGTCTATCTCCTGGACCTCTTCCCAACCCTCTGCGAGCTGACAGGGATTCCCGTTCCCCAAGGACTCGACGGGCGCAGCTTTGCGGGAATGGTGAGGGGGGAAACTCGGGGACCGAGGGACGCCGTTCTTCTGAGCTATGCCGACACCCAGCGCGCCATCCGTCACCAGGACTGGAAACTGATTCGTTATCCCCAGATCAACCGGAATCAACTCTTTCACCTGGCCAACGATCCCCATGAAACCCACGATCTCGCCTCCCATGGGAACCAGCAACGGCGGATTGATCGATTACTCGCCAAAATGAAAACACTCCAAAGGGAGCAAGGCGACTCCCTCTCCCTCCGCCGGGCGAACCCCCTTCCCGCAAGATTTCAGGCCCCGACCACCACAATGGCGGCCAAGGTCGCTCCGCCACTGCCTGCTAGCAAGCCTCGTGCCCGGGAACTTCACGCCACGACACTCGCCGGCTGGTCAGGCTCCTCCGAGGGCGAACCGTTTACCGTTCTACGACCCGAGGGAGGCTATTTTACCGCTCTCGCCGTCGGACTCTCTCGCACCCAACCCACGGTCGTCACGGGCCTTCGCATCGACATCACCCCGCAGGGTGCAGGCGATCCCGACCGGGAGACCGTCATCGTCGGGGATCCGAATTCGCGGTGGACTCCCCTCCTGGACCAAATGAAGCCGCACCGGCAACCCATTGGCATTCACGGCGCAAGCGGGCATGTGATCGATCGAATCGGGTTCATTCAAAGCGATGGTCGGGTCTCGCCCGCCTTCGGCGGGAGGGGAGGAGACACGACCTTCGATCTGAGAATCGGAGTCGAGGACTCAAGTTCATTGGCCAGCGCTTTTCGCGGATTCCACGGCAGCACGGCCGAATTCAATGGGAGTGTGGCGATCGAATCCCTAGGACTCCTCTTCGCTCCCGAGCAGTAACACGACGACCACGCTCCATCCCCTCTAGAGGGGATGGAGCGGTCAACGTTCGAGGGTCCGTTTACCCCGGAGGAGGATCAACCGGGTGGGCGGAAGCGGCCCTAGCGTTTTTCCTCACCGCGTTTCTTCACTGAACTCGCGTCACGGATGCGCTCCTGTTTGTCCCCCTTTCCTTTCCGCCGCTCACGCATCGCCTTTTCGGCGGACTCCTTCTCATCCCGGCTCAGCTTCCCATCACCATCCCGATCAAAGCGCTTTAAGAATTCCGCCTTTTCGCGAGCCTCTGCTCGCTCCTTCGCGACCCGCGCCGCTCGTCTTTCATCACGGTTCAGCTTCCCGTCACCATCCTGATCAAACTCCTTGATCATTCTTCGTTCGCGTTCCGAAACATAGCCATCGTCCTCTTCAACCAGAAGATTCTTGGCCACAATCGAAAAGGAAACGGCAATGACCGCGACCAGCCCAAAAATGGAAAGTTTCTTTTTCATTGTATGAAACGGTTCTGAACCCTCGTCACCGAGAACTCATTTCTGAGGCGGCTCAAACTTGGGCGGCGCCTTTCGCCATTGTTCCGTGACAGCCCATAAGTTTTCCGGGCTCATCGTCCCCCCATACTTCACCAACCGGACGCTTCCATCGGCAAAGGAATAGTTGGAGCCTCCATTCAGACGGTTCCGGCCTCCCGTCCGGTGCTTCGCCTGATTGACCTCCTCAAAGTCGTTGCCTTCCCCCTGATAAAAATCCATGTGGTTGTGGGGGGATTCCTTGAACTTCTCACCGAAGATAATCGTGTTGGATGGCTCAGGGATGCTCAAGAGTTTCATCGTCGCCGATCCCTGCCACTTTTTGAATTCGGCAAAATCCTCGGCTGAAAGGTTCAGGGCAAAATAGTCGTTGAATCCGTTGATGAGGTAGCTACTCCTTGCCTTCGGCCCATCGGTCGGGCAGACCAATAGTTTCCGGTCCGAGTAGTAGGGACGAAGCGAACTCACCCAGTTGGCTCCGGTGGAGATGCGGGGCGGAATCACATCATCGTGATCGTCAGCATACATTTGAACAGCCATCCCCAACTGCCGCAAATTGTTAACACAACTAATCTGTTTCGCCTTGGCCTTGGCCTTGGCCAGCGCGGGAGAGAGCATGGCCGCCAAGATCGCGATGATGGCAATCACCACCAGGAGCTCGATCAAAGTAAAGCCTCGCCGAGGACCATTCGCTGCTGTGAAACACCTCAATGCCAATGAGCTCATGAACCTCTGAGACCAAAGATTGTGGCTACCTGTTACAGTTTAATGCCCCATCTTCAGCTGGAAATCTCAAATTCCAAGGTGACCACCAACTTCACCACCTTCTCGATGGTCTCGGTATCGTAGATCCCGTAGCTCGACGTTTGACTCGAGTTCTTCTTGGTGATCTGGATGACCCCTTGTCGCGCCGAGACGAGGGAACCCAATCGCTCCCCAGAGTTGGTGGCCAGAATCTCGGCCCGCTGCTTCCCGTTCTCCGTCGCGAGGGTCAGCAACTGTCGTTTGACATCTTCAAGTGAGGACACAAAGAACTCGGGTCCCGCGACGTGGACCCGCATGCCCTCTCCGTTTAAGTCATAAATCAACCGTCCCACACGGGCGAGCCCTTCGACATCCACAGTCGAGACCCGGATCTGCCTTGAGGCTCGGTAAAACTCGACCTCATTGGTCCGCCGACCGTTCCCATCGACCTTGTATACCTCCGTGATTTGGGACTGTAACTCGAGCACCTCAACAAACTTCCCGAGGTCGGCGGCCACGATCTGCCGAACCCTTTCCAGCGCCTCTCCGGCCGCCTCGTACGCTCTTGAGCTCGTCGAATCGCTCTCCACAACGGACACTTTTAGACTTCCCGAGTCCGAAGTCACCCCCATTTCCGCATACCCTTTCACCACGATGGGTTGGGTATGCTGAATCGTTACCCAAGGTTTTGCCACAATCACAGCAGCGGCCACTAGCCCGATGACCCATGCCAGCGCCATGGAAGTTGTCCTCATGTGTTCCATCGCCCCTTTCTTCAATGCCTCAATCGACATTCGATCGATTCCAAATGCTCAGACCTTTTCCGCTTACCTTCCCCGCGCACCAAGGCTCCCTTCCGGGAAAAACTAAAGCCCGAACACCCGATCCATATTCTCGCTGATCTCATTCAACCGGACGCGATCACCCCCAGCGACCTCGGCGGCGCACCATCCATGAAAGTTGATTTCCGTTAACGCCTTCCGCACATCCTCGAAGTCCAAGTCCCCTGCACCGATCTTGGTGAACCGATCCTGGCGACGGGAGAATCCCTTCACATCAAGCTTGATGATCCGCTTGCCCAAGGTTCGAATCCAATCCCCAGTTGCCCCGTATTTCCAATGATTACCAATATCAAACTGCATCCCCACCCAGGGCGAGTTCAGTTCGTCGACGTAACTCAGGAATTTCGAGGCACTTTGATTAGCATCCCCGTTATGATGGTAACAGAAATGGTTCCAGACATTCTCGATCGCAATGGCGACTCCGAGCTCAGCGGCAAGGGGAATGGCCTGAGCAATGTTATCGATGGAGCGCTTCCAAATCTCGTCCTCTGGCCCATCCTTCCCATGTCCCACGACCAAGAGAAGGGTATGCCCCCCCACCGCTTTGGTTTGACGCAACCCTTCCCGCAACGATTCAAGCGCCCGACCTCGAATCGAAGGATCGGGGTCCGTGTGGCGAACCTGCCAGTGGCCCGCATTCACCGATCCATCAACCGGGAGGCCGGATTCTGAGATCGCCTTCAGCGTTTCCTTCACGTTCATCCCGGGGGCTCCCATTTCGACCCCCTCAAAGCCCGCCTGTCTGGCCGCTTGGAACCGCTCGGTCAGTGAACCCGGAACCTTGATCATCCCGGACTTAAGGGTCTTCAAAAGCCTTCCTTTCAAAGGGAAGCTCGAATCCGCTTGGCCGAGAGACGGAAACCAGGCGGGTGCCGTCAAGGTCGAAGCCAAAAATCGCCGCCGGTTGAAGCAGAAACCGTTCATCACACCAATGTAGATCAATCCGATCCCAGGGCAACCTTTAGGTGGCCAATTCCCGAATCTCCCACACCAATCAAACACAGAGCATGCGGTTCCCGAATCCCTTTCCCTTCGTCCCTCCCCTGACTCAGCACTCGATCCTCCCGGTCAGCGTCCCCACGGACAACCCTTCCCCCTGGACCGGCAAAGAAAAAGAATGCTTGCCGCTGGACATCCTGGTTGGCCTAGTTAACCCATCACATCACGATCGAGTCCAGTCATCGCATGGCGTCTTCCCTCTCCAATCTGCTTCGGCAAGGAATCCCTCTCTGGGTGGCATTGCCCATCGGGCTCCTCCCGGAACCCCTTCCCGAAAGAAACACCCCCGACGTCTACCGGAAACACCAGTTGCAATCAGCCTATCAAAGCGGCCCCACCACAATCCGCGTCCTCCTTCCGACGACGTTCGCCCCCTCCAACACCTATCGAACGCTCTACATTCTCCCCGTCGAAGCAGGCCATCCACAACGGTTTGGAGATGGGCTTGAGGAGGTAAGAAAAAGAGGACTCCACGACCGCTACCAGTTGATCACCATCGCTCCTGAGTTCAC
>DEAY01000011.1 GCA_002348345.1 Verrucomicrobia bacterium UBA2970 | reverse complement strand
CTGGTCCTGGCCTATATCGGCGGCCGCTTGGGATCGGGTACAAAAGGGATCGCCGACCTGCCGGTCCTTGCCGGTGTCAGCCTCATGGGGGGGGCGATGTTGCGTGATCTTGCCATCGTCGCCACGGCGTTTGGAGTGCGGCTTGAGGAATACCGGCGGACCGGCCTGGCGGGGGGAGTTTCCCTGATCGCGGGGGTGTTCGTATCCTTCGGTGTGGGCGCGGCGGTCGCGTTTGCTTTTGGATATCGCGATCCGGTCAGTCTCACGACGATTGGGGGCGGAGCCGCGACCTACATTGTGGGGCCTGTGACGGGCGGGGCGATTGGGGCGAGTTCGGAAGTGATGGCGTTGAGCGTGGCGGCTGGGCTGGTGAAGTCGATCTTGGTGATGCTGATGACTCCGGTGGTGGCCCCTGCCATTGGGCTGAACAATCCCCGCTCCGCGATGGTCTTTGGAGGTCTCATGGGAACGACGAGTGGGGTGGCCGGCGGTTTGGCCGCGACGGATCCCAAGCTCGTGCCCTACGGCGCCATGACGGCTACTTTCTACACGGGAATCGGTTGCTTGCTGGGACCGTCCGTTATCTTCATGTTGGTTCGGGCGATCGTCCGGTGGGGATAAACGGGATGGAGTTGCCTCTGATTGCTCGAGCTCGGTCTCACGATCAGCGAGTTGCTTTGCGGCTGGGTGCCGAATCCCTCTCCTACCGGGCGCTGCTCTCCGGTTCGTCGTGGGTTGCCAAGCGATTGCTGGGGGACCGAGGGGATCGCGGTGAGGCCCATGTGAGTCTCCTGGCCGAGGCCGGTGGGGACTACGTCATCGGGCAGTGGGGCATTTGGAGAGCAGGGGGCGTCGTCGTGCCCTTGAGTCTCGCGGCGACGGGCAGGGAATGGGAATACGTGATCGTTGATTCAGGGGCGAGTTGTGTGGTTTGTTCCCCCTCATTGGCGGAGAAGATTCGCCCCTTGGTGGATCAACTGGCAATCGATCTCCTGTTGCTTGAAGGGGAACCCGACGATGAACCTGGTGATTTCCCCGACGTGGATGTCCGACGTCGAGCGATGATTCTTTATACCAGTGGCACGACCAGTAAACCCAAGGGGGTGGTGAGTGCTCACGAGACGATCCAGGCACAAATCGAGACGCTGGTCTCCGCGTGGGCTTGGCAGGCATCGGATCGAATCCCCCTCTTTCTCCCGCTGCACCATATCCACGGGATCATCAATGTGTTGGGGTGTGCCTTATGGTCCGGAGCAACCGTGGAGCCGTTTCCTAAGTTTGAATGGGATGTCCTTCTACCGCGAATCAGGACCGATGCCTATACGCTGTTCATGGCGGTGCCGACGATCTACGTCAAACTAATCGAGTTTCTCGAGGGAGCGGATGAGGGCGAACGGGAGGAGGTGACCCGGGCCTTTGGCCGGATGCGGCTCATGATTTCGGGCTCGGCTGCCTTGCCGGCCCCCATCCATGAGCGTTGGACCCAATTGACAGGGCAGCGACTCTTGGAGCGCTACGGGATGACCGAGATTGGAATGGCGCTTTCCAATCCGCTCAATGGAGAGCGTCGGCCCGGAGCGGTGGGGCTTCCCTTGCCGGGGGTTTCGGTTCGGCTGATATCGGAATCGGGGGATCTCATCACCCTTGAGCATGAACCGGGTGAGATCCAGGTTCGGGGAGCAAATGTTTTTCAAAGGTATTGGAATCGTCCAGAGGCCAGTGCGGATTCGTTTGTCGGGGATTGGTTTCGAACCGGTGATGTCGCGGTGTTGGAGCGAGGCTACTATCGCATCATGGGGCGCCTTTCGGTCGATATCATCAAGAGTGGAGGCTACAAGCTCTCTGCACTGGAAATCGAATCAGTGCTGCTCGAACATGATCGAATCGCGGAATGTGCGGTTTTGGGGACCGTTCATGAAACTTGGGGTGAGGTGGTATCAGCGGTCGTTGTTTTGTCGGCGGGGACCCTGGATCTGGAGACGCTTCGAATTTGGTGCCGTGATCGAATATCCGCCTACAAGATCCCTCGTCGACTTGTCGTGGTAGGAAAGTTACCCCGAAATGCGATGGGCAAGGTCCCGAAGCCCGGCTTGCGCGATCTCTTCGAGGGGTGATCTCTTGAGTGAGTGGAGTGGAGGCGAGGCAACGGACGAGTCATGCCGTGCCCTCACGCTTCCCCCCGACCATCGTCAAACGCATGCTTTCATGTTGGGCGTGGGCTTGATAGAGGTGGGGGATGATGGGCTCGGTTGGATCCCGGTTGGTATGCATGCTGGTTCTTTGCACTGTGTCGTTGGGTGCGTCGACCCGGCCTAATGTGGTCATTCTGTTCACGGACGATCAAGGGACGATCGACGCCAATTGCTATGGGTCGAAGGATCTGGTGACCCCCAACATGGACCGTCTTGCGGCCACGGGTGTTCGGTTCACCCAGGCCTATGCCCATACCGTCTGCTGTCCCGCCCGGGCTGCTCTCTTGACGGGGCGCCACCCTCAGAGGAGCGGCGTTAATTCCTGGACGCAGGGGGACATGAATGCGGCGGCGGGGATCAATATGTCGCTAAGCGAGGTGACCCTGGCCGAGGCACTCAAGGCGGCTGGTTATCGCACGGCCCTGTTTGGAAAATGGCACCTCGGTGCCCACCGAGATTTCGGTCCGAAGAAACAGGGGTTTGATGAATTCTTCGGCATCCGGGACGGCTTTATCGACAACTACAACCACTACTTCCTTCACGGAAAAGGATTTCACGATCTCTACGAAGGAACGATGGTGGTGAAACGGGAGGGTGATTACTTTCCTGAGTTGATGGTGGATCGGGCTATGAGGTTCTTGGAATCGAACCGCGATCGGCCGTTCTTCCTCTACCTTCCTTTCAACATTCCTCACTATCCCGAGCAGTCGTTGAAACGATTTGAATCGCTTTACAGTGGGAATCCGGATCCTGCTCGTCGCTCTTACGGGGCCATGATGACGACGACCGACCATTATATCGGGCGGGTGCTCGACAAGATCGAGGCGCTTGATTTGCGTCAGAAGACGGTCGTGGTCTTCATGAGCGACAATGGCCATTCGGAAGAGACTGGCAATCGCATTCGGGTCGAGGCACACCGAAGCGGACTGCCGAAGGGACACTTCTACGGAGCCAGTGGTGGAGGGGCCACGGGGCGGTGGTTGGGGCAGAAAGGAAGTTTTTTGGAAGGGGGCATTCGAGTGCCTGCGATTGTGAGCTACCCGGGGAAACTCCCCCAGGGGGTCGTTCGCCATCAGATCATCACCGCCATGGATTGGTATCCCACGTTACTCGAACTGTGTGGGCTTGAACGCGCCGACACGGCGCCCCGGTTGGATGGACACAGTCTCATCCCGATCATTCAATCCGATTCCGCCCCCTCCCGCTACCAGGACCAGTTGCATTTCCAATGGCAACAGCGCTGGGCCGTCCGTCGGGGGCCCTGGAAGCTGCTGGGGTGGGAGAAACCGCCTCGATTGGTGCTGCACCACCTAAAGGATGAGTTCCCCGAAAGGAAGGACTATGCGCGTGAGAAGCCCGATGTGGTTCGTGAATTGCAAGAACTTCACCAACGTTGGGCGGCGTCGGTTACTCCCGGAAAGCCCTGAGGCTTGAGGGCAGCCGGCCCGATTTGTTTTTGGCGGGGCGTGGATCGTGATTGTTATTCAAGGCCGGGAGGTTCAGGGACGGCCTTTCAGGGAGGCGCCTGCCCTCGACGGTCAGTATGGGATCTCTGTTTGGGCTTGAATCCTTGCTGGCCTCTTGATCCGTCTGCGTGCATGAAAGCACGTCGAGCCGAATTTCATGGCAGGAGGAATTTTGATGAGATCGACGGCAGGAGCCGTTCCTCAGTTTGTTTTGAATGGACCTTGATCTCCGATCGGATTTGTTGTTTTGCAAAGGGGAGAGGGCCGACTTGGGGGCGTTCTCCTCCCCTGGTTGGGGGATGGATTGGAGCGATGCCCGATTTTGTGGGTGCGTTTGGTGGGCCAATTCGTTAAAGATTTAGAGATGAAGGCCGGAGATCAGGTTATCAAGGTGGGGGTCGCGATTCTGGTGGCAGCAGCGGGATGGCTGGCCAGTTCGTGTGCGACCCCGTTGAAAACGGGACGGGCGGAAATCGTGCAAACCGTTGAGGGCTTCCATCGACCCGAAAGCGTTGTCTTCAGTCTCGATGGGGCGACCATGTTTGTTGGAAACTGTGCCTCGGACCTCTTCGGGCCCGATCGGAACCGTGTGGGGATGGTGAAGGGGAAGGGGGCCATCAGCAAATGTTCGGTTGATTCCAAAGGGCGAGTGACGATCATTGACCTCAAGTTTATTGATGAGCTCAATTCACCGCTGGGCCTGTGTGTGGTCCCCAAGGCGACCTCGAAATTCCCTCGGAACACGTTGATGGTTAATCAGGGGATCACGCTGCTGGTCGATGAAGCGGGAAACCCCATCACCGATGCGGCGGCCCTGGAGACGGGGATTCTCTTCTTTGATCCCGAGTCGGGAGAACGCCTGGGCAGGATTGATTTGGGGATTGGGAGTGTGGTTGCGGACAAGATTGGGCATTCAACCCTCTTGCCCAACAGTCTTGCTTTTGATGGAAACGGAAACCTGTTTATCACCGATACCGCCAAGGGCGGAGATCGACAAGATCCTCCCCAGCCCGCTCATCCTGGCCTGATTCGAATTGCCTTCGATGCGATTGATCGAGTGGCCGAAGGCGACGGCGACTCCTTGGGGTCGAATGATGTGACCTTCACGCCGATGGAAGGGGTGCCGAACGGTGTCGGCTACTGGGCGGAGCACGACGCGATCTGTGTGGTGACGATGGGAGGGACGCCGCCCGAGGGGACCGCCATCTACCAAATGGCGGCCAGCTCGTTTCCAAGAGCTGATTTACCGGTTCCGATTCGAGGCGACGTGGGAACGGCCGACGGGATCGCCTTTACCCCTGCCGGGACCATTGTGACATCCCGGTTTTCAGGGGACATGCTTGCTGTTCCGAAGAGAGGGGAGGCATTTCCCCTGGAGATTGCAAAACTAACGGCTCCCGCAGATCACCGACTCCTGGTCCTTCCTGATGGATCCTCCCTCCTAGCGGTTCCCGAGCAGGCCCGAATTGAGCCAGAGCACTGGAATCAGCGGGTCCGGATGATCCGTCTTCCCAGAGGCTTCTAGTAGGCCGTTCGCCAAGCCTTGCTTCCGACGAACCGCCATCAATTGGCGCGGACCGAGCGTTGTTTCGTTGGGCCGGTTTTCTCGTTGATCGGCTCGATTGTTAAATATTTGTCTAGATTTCAAACCTCATAAAGCCAGGTTAAATGGCTTAAACCAATAATAGTATTAGAAAAATAATAGACAAAAATTTGACATAATGAATCGTTGATTGAAGTTGAGGGTGCTAGCGGATGAGATTTTCATCCGTCAACAGAGGTAAAAAGTTAGAATAAAGGTTCATTATGAAGAAGACGTTCGTTGCGATTGCACTCGCTATCAGTTTGGCACCCACGTTCAAGGCCCAGGCGGGGAACACCCCGGAAAAGAATATTGTCGAGATCGCGGCCAAGGCGGGTCAGTTCAACACGTTGGTGGCCGCAGTGAAGGCGGCCGGTTTGGTTGAGACCCTGGTTGGGACGGGGCCGTTTACCGTATTCGCACCGACCGACGATGCGTTTGCGAAGTTGCCCGAGGGGACGGTTGCATCTTTGTTGAAGCCTGAGAATAAGGATAAGTTGGTCTCCGTGCTCACCTACCATGTGCTTCCGGGCAAGGTGCCTGCCAGCGCGGTGAAAACGATGAAGGCGAAGACCGTTAATGGTCAGCAAGTCAGTCTCAAGGTCTCTGACCAGGGGGTGAGTGTCGACAAGGCGAAGGTGGTCAAGACAGATATCATGGCGAGCAACGGCGTGAT
>DEAY01000218.1 GCA_002348345.1 Verrucomicrobia bacterium UBA2970 | reverse complement strand
CTGGTATGAGAGATATCCAGCGAGCGCCCAAGCGTCACCGGAAGCCAGGTTAGTCGCAGGATTGGTGGCCGAGGTATCAGCAAGATCAAATGCCAGGCCAAGAGCCAATCCGTCAATCGGCGTCGGAACGGTGGCACCGACGTAGTAACTGGTTTTGTCATGGACATCCCCACCCTGGACCAAACCATCGGTCACACCAGCATAGATCGCTCCTCCTGCCAGGAAACCGGCTTCTTCAGGGATTTCATAGCTTACGGAAGCCATGTAAGTCTTGCGGCCTTCACCAGCAGCTTGACCAACCGCGTTGGGACGATCATTGATCCCAAAACCATAGGTGTTGGCAACCCCACCAGAAACAGAGATCTGATCGGTTAGCTGGTAGCTAGCGAGAACACCGGTGTGCTGGAATGGCTCCAGGAAATATCCGTAAGAGCGGCTGAAATTAGGATTCAACGGAGAAGAACCCACTTCATAACCAATGATCGCATCAAACTGTCCCATCTTGATGTCGAGACCGTTGCCCACAGGGGCACGGAGAGCGACATAAGCCTGCTTGATGCCCAGGTCACCCGTGCCGGTGAAGTTCGAGGCCAGCCAACTGGCATCCGGACCCATCCAGAGATCGACGCCATAGCCGGCAGCCCATTCGCTGTCATCCAGCGGGCTTTCCAAGCTGAGTTGCACCACGTTCAGGTTGAAACCATCGACGTAGCCCGCTCCATCATTGATTCGACCCGGGAAATTGGCATTTCCCCCTTCGCCGATCGACCATATTGCAGATGTATCGACATAACCACTGATGGTTGTTTTGGATACTTGGTCCAAGACACTATGTGAATCGGCCAGGGCGATTGAACTCAAGCTGACCATCCCGGCGGAGGCCAAAGCTAATGTCCATTGGTTAAACTTCATGTTCAGTTCCTCTTGCAGTTTATTCGTGTATTCTATGTGCAAAAACCGCTGCGAATGGCACCTGCCACCCGAGCGGAGAACGCACGCATTTCCCGAAACGTAGGTCAGGTTCGGGGCTTTGACAACTTTTTTTTGAAAACGACTAACAGGTGGCATTCGGAATCCCGATGGCGCCCGACCCGTGGAGTTACAACTCGACCCGACCGAAGAGACGGCCGTTCCTTTATCGCCCGTTGTTGGTAGACTACAGTCATGCTCAGGGATCACAACCAAAAGTTTAGCCTATCCACGTTCCAGGGAAGCCGATGAGTTCCTCCAACCGAGATGCCCCTAAGTCGCCTGGCCTAATTGAACGGCCCACCAAGAATCGGCCCTTCCAAAAATCATTGGGAGGGAATAGATTGCGCCCCTCGCAACGCCCCGAGCTGGTCGGGGTGGGGCGTGTTGATGCCGAAATATGGATTTGACAGAAGGAAGGGTCCGTCGCTAATGTTTCCCCAAAAGACCTACCAACTGTTTTTTACGATTTAACGATCAGGAGCATCGATCACCCATGAAGAAATCAGGAGTTTACACTAAGTTTTTCGCACTAGCGGCTGCCGCTTCATTTCTAAGCCTGGGTTCGACGGTCCATGCGGCTCCGGGTACTGCCTCCCTCGACAGTTCTGAAGGGGCTGTGACCGGTGCTTCGGCCGGCGATTCCCTGGGCGCTGGATCGGTCATCAGCACTCAAGCCGGCGGTCGTGCCGGCATCGTCGTCAACGGAAACAGGATCACGATCGAACCCAACACCACCCTCTCCATCGATATCCTCGAGGAGGAAGATACCGGAGTCGAAAAGGTATCCAAGGTTCAGCTTTCTCTTCAAGCCGGACGTATCAGGGGTGAGGTTCAGAAGTTTTCGTCCCTCTCCTCCTTTGTCGTCAAGCTTCCCAAAGGCCAGGTTTCCATTGATGCGACCGGAGGAAACGTGACGTTCGATATCTCCGCTGACGGCACCGTTTATATTCCCACCGGAGTCGCGGACATCGTTTTCGATCGTGGCACCGCTCAAAACAATATCGTGGCCTTTCAGTTGAACGGGCAAGGATTCAATCCCGTCAACGGAGCCCCGATCGACGTTCCCGAAGGCATTACAGAGGGGATTACCCGATCGGTCCAAGGGTTCGTGGTTCCGCCAACGGTGACGCCCACCCAACCGGTGCAGCCGTTCCAATTCTTCGTTTCACCGAATCTTGGCAAACAGGCCAGCTAAAGTTCGTCAGGTTTACTGATTCATCGGAAATCCGATCAAACCATTTCCATTTTTGGAGGCCGGTCCTAGGACCGGCCATTTCTTTGCCCTCCCATGGTCAACCCATGAACCGGGTTCCATTGCAGTCGGGCATGGTCACGAGCAAGTCGAGAACAATGGCAGTGGCCCTCTAAGGAGCCAACCGCCGCACTCCGGCAAGCACCTCCTCCTCCACCGAGCCCACCCAGCGTGAGGGAAGTCCATAGTAGATCATGGCACTGGCCCCTTCATATCCACCCTCCTCCCAAATGCGCCGGGATGGAATATAGGCCATGACATCGTGGGAATAGCCGGCCACCCAGGTGGAACGCCCCCATTCACGCTGCAGGGCCAGGGCAAACTCAACCACCACTTCCCCGCCAAGCCCAATCAGGTTGAGATCCTCTCCCAAGCGCCACCAACTCAAAGGATACTCATAGGTCCTGGGAATCTCTCTTCCTTCCCCAAGGACCTTGAGCCATTTCTGGGCCCGGGCAACCTCATATCGATTGTCTGATCGCGCCTGTTCCTCCCAATCCGCTCTGGTCGGGATTTGGTCAAAAGCCAAGGCAATCGTGTCAAAGCGTATTTCCAAGCTCGGTGAAACCGGTGTCAACACGCCATCCAAAACATCCTCCACCGATTCGGCAAGCTCGCGACCGTAACGAACGGCCAGTTCGGGTTTGCGGCGAGGAAGCGGATTAATATCCGCCCCACAGCCTGCGATGAATTGGGCCACCGCTCCGGGGTAACGACTCTCGATGAAGATCTGGGAGTAGCCGGGATAGTCACCCGACCACTGGTAGTCGCTTAGTGTCGTGGCATGGCAGGCATACCCAAAAAGTACGCCGACCAAACGATTCTGGGTATCGGAAACCCTGAGAACCGGCACCGAGTAATCCACCGGCCCCCGCAACTCACCCCCAAATCGAAGCTTGGGCACGAGCATTTCAGGATTGTTTCGCCGGTTGACACCAAACCCCGCCCGGCCCAGTCCATAAGAAACGGTTCTCGGCACCATTTCACTCAATGCCTTCCTGGCTACGCTAACCCCTCGTTCGACGAGTTGGTCT
>DEAY01000486.1:14103-17727 GCA_002348345.1 Verrucomicrobia bacterium UBA2970 | reverse complement strand
CATTGCTTGGGACACCCAGACCCGCGAACGAATCTACACCGTCGAGGGACACTACGACAGCATCTACTCCCTGGCACTGAGTGAAGACGGCAGCCTCTTGGCCACGGGAAGTTATGATCAAACCATTCACTTGTGGCAGGCCGCGGACGGGACCCTGCTTCGGTCACTTAAAGGGCATCAAGGCGCCATCTTCGGTCTCGCCTTTCGCCCCGACAATCAAGTCCTTGCCAGCGCAAGCGCCGATCGGACCATCAAGCTCTGGGATGTCCGGAAAGGCACTCGCCTGGACACCCTTTCGCAACCCCTCAAGGCCCAACATGCCGTCATCTTCAGCCCGGATGGCAAGACCCTTTACGCCGGGGGCGTCGACCAACGAATTCGAGTCTGGAGGATCAGCCCCAGCGCCGCCGAGACCACCAACCCCATCCTCGAGACCCGCTTTGCCCATGAAGGCACCATTCTCACCCTTGCGTTTTCCGCCGACGCTCAGCGATTGGCCTCCTCGGCCGATGACCGTCGCGTCAAGGTTTGGGCAGCGGATCGGCTTGAGGAGCAGTTCGCCCTCACCCCCCAATCCGATTGGAGCGCGGCCGTCGAGTTTATCGCACAAGACAACCAATTCGTCGTGGGTCGGCTCGATGGCTCGGTCGGATTCTTCCAAAGCGCGGACGGCAAGGAAGTCTCCCCACCACAACCGGAAATCGCCCGGGTTTTCCCCGCCGGCATTCAACCGGGGGCCGTCAGCCGGATCCGAATTGAGGGCAAGGCCTTGTCCGGCGTGGCATCCGTCCAATTCAACCCACCCACCATTGAGGCGGCCATCGCTCCCGCCCCATCCGCTTCAGGGAGCCACCTCGATCTGTTGATTTATTGCCCATCCGACGTCTCCTCAGGGACCGCCGAACTGACATTGACCCACCCCACCGGAAAGAGCAATTCGGCAACGCTGCACATCGACCCTCTGCAACAGGAAACCGAGGCATCCCTGGCAGACCAGGGACAACGCCTGATGCAGCTCCCGGTCAATCTTTGGGGCCGAATCACGGAATCAGGCGAGACCGACACCTTTTCCTTTGATGCTCAATCGGGGCAAGGACTGGTCTTTGACGTGGCCGCCAACCGACTCGGCTCGAAAGCCAATGTGATGATCACCCTCGCTCGGGCCGACGGTGTGCCCCTGGCCTCGAGCCAGCAATTCGGCAAATCGATCGATCCCTTGCTTCACTATGTCTTTGAGGAGAACGGCCGTTACCAAATCTCGGTGGAAGAACAGTTTCTCAAAGCGTCCCCCGACCATTTCTATCGAATCTCCATCGGTGCCTTCCCTTATGTCACCGACCTGCTTCCTCGCTTTGGGAATCGAAATCAAACTCTTCCGATCGAACTGATCGGCTACAATCTGGGGGACCGGAACCGGGTCGAGGTGGCAACCGGCGATCAAGACAAACAGGAGATCTCGCTCGATCCGACCCAATACCGCTATCGAAGCCTTCCCCCGATCCATTTGAAGGATTGGGCGATGGGTTCCGAAACCGAACCCAACGATGGGCCCCACCAGGCAAGCCCGATTGAAGTCGGCCAAACAGTGAGCGCAAGAATCTGGCAACCGACCGACTCGGGCGGGGACGTGGATCATTACCGTTTTACCGCAATCCAGGGCCAGTCGCTTGTCATCGAAACCTTCGGCGACAGTCTCGGAACCTCGATTGACACCCGAATCCAGATTCTCAGACCCGATGGACAACCCATTGAGCGCTTGCTCCTGGAGGCGATTCGAGCCACCTCGATCACCTTCCGGCCCATCTCCTCCACCGCAGGGGGCGCTCGACTGGAAAACTGGGAAGAAATGTCACTGAACGACTACCTCTTCATGAACGGAGAAGTCGTCAAGCTGTTCCTGGCCCCACGCGGCCCCGATTCGAGCTGGGACTTTTATCCCGCCGCAGGCACCCGCCGCACCTATTTCGACACATCGACCACCGCTCATGCCAATTTTGAGGCCTGCTACATCGTCCACCCTCACCCCCCCGGGACCCCGCTCCCGGACAACGGGTTGCCCCGGTTTCCCCTGTATTACGAGAACGACGACCACTCCGAAGCCGCAAAAGGGCGAGACTCGAGAGTCTACTTCACCGCCCCAGAATCGGGAGATTACTTGATTCGGGTGATCGATACCCGGCACCAGACAAGCCCGCGCTTCATCTACCAACTTGTTCTGAGGGAGCAACGCCCAGATTTTGACGTCCGGCTGTCGAATCTCAATCCCACCATCAACCGGGGAAGTGGCCGCGCCTTCGATGTCAATCGGACCCGGGTCGACGGGTTTGACGGCGAAATTGAAGTGGAGATCACCGGTCTGCCCAAAGGGGTCACCGTCTCTAGCCCCTTGGTCATTCAGGCGGGTCACCACAAGGCGACAGGCACGCTCCACCTCAACGAGTCGGTCGAGGCCATTTCGTCGCTTGAGAGCCTGGCTATCGACGTCGTCGCCAGTGCCAAAGTGGGAAGCGAAACTCGAATTAAGTCCATACCCAATTTTGGCAAGATCAAAGTCGGAGACGCCCCGAAACTTTACGTGACCCTTGATCCCAGCCCGCGGGCACCCGCTGTCGTCGCCACCTCACTCTCGGAATCCACCGTTCCTCCCACCGCGTCCGAATTCGGAGACATCTCAGATCTTCCCGTCATCTCCATCGAACCGGGCAGCACCATTCCGGCTCAAATCAGCGTTCAACGAAATGGCCACACCGAACGCATTACCTTCTCGGTGGCCAATCTGCCCCACGGCGTCATTGTCGACAATATCGGCCTCAATGGCGTCTTGATGCCGCCGGACGTCTCCGAGAGAGAAATCTTTTTCACGGCGGCCCCCTGGGTCAAACCCACCCAGCGCCTGTGCCATGCCCGGGCCAGCGAGGCCGGCGGCCAAACCTCTCGACCGGTCCTCTTCCGAGTCGTCGCACCCGGCACCCTGAGCCAGGCGCAATAGATCACAAGGATCATTGGAATGCGCATTAACCCGCCTTCCCTCCGCTCCTGGATGGTTCTCATGGTTCCAGTCGTCGTCTGCGCCTGTACGACGGCCTGCCAGACTCAAAAAAAAACCAAGAGGGACGGTCGCGAGGCGCGACAGATCTACGATATGAAGGCCCAGGGCGAAGCCCAACTCCGGGCCGGGCTCCAACAGGCCCATAGCGAGGACAAGCGCGTGCTCCTCAGTCTGGGTGCGAACTGGTGCAGCGACAGTCAGAAAATGTTCGATGTCCTCAAGAGCCGAACGGAACTGGCGCAACAACTGGACGACCACTACGTCCTTGTGATGGTGGACGTCAACGACCGGCTTGCCGGCCAACGCAATCCGACGATCGTTGAACGATACCAAGTCGATTTGAAACGGGGCATCCCCGCCCTGCTCGTCCTTGACAATGAAGGCCGGCTCTTGTCCACCGACCCCGAGGCAAGGCCAAAGGATGACGACCACGACCATCCTGGGCGCCTCCTCAATTACCTCAAGAAGTGGAATGGGGACGGTCCGGGTTCCCCGTCTGAAACTCAAGTCCCTTCACAGGAGAAATCGTCGGCTCCCTAAGACGAGGCCCGGCTGGGCACCCCGGACTCGAGGAG
>DEAY01000486.1:11900-13705 GCA_002348345.1 Verrucomicrobia bacterium UBA2970 | reverse complement strand
CGCCGCCCCGCCCTGGGCCGCAAGCCGATCTCATTGATTCAGCACCCGGCGGAGGGTGGCCATCAACACCCCTTCGACACTGGGGGCCACGCGCGACGCCCGGGGACTGGCCTCATAGCCGCCCTCGTCATAATGCCGCGTCAAACAGATATAACCCGGTCCGTAGTCGCCATAGGCCGCCAAACAAACAAATCGACCGGGGCGCATGCGCTGCGCCTCGAGTTGGTATTCCACCACCATCTCGCCCGGACAGAATAGCATTTGAACCGGCCCGAGATTCAAACCGTTGACCGTGCTTGAGACCCCGTCGTTTCGGTTCCGCCGCAGCCAGGCCAGATTCCGCGCCGCTGCTTTTCGATCCAACACACTGGCGGACTCCTCGGAGAGCTGCGCCACCAAGGCGGCTTCATCGAGATGCCCCGCCACCGGCAGATCGATCGCTTCCCCGACCCAATCCACATCATCCACCGAAATCGAAACTTTCTCGGTCTCTTCGAAGGCCTTCTTCATCCCACGCGCCAAACGGATGGCAAGCAGCAGTCGGTTTTCCTTGTTGCCATCGTTCCATTTGCCTGCCCCGACATTTCCCCCAGCCCCGTTAAAATGAACCTGGAACACGCCCCCTGTTTCCGTCTCCCTCAACTCGCGAGCGATACCCGGAAAATCGGGATTCGCACCCCCGGTTCGATAATAGCTCTGAGGGTGGGTAGCAAAAAAACTCAGGACCGCCAGGGCCTCATTCCCATTCCAGAAACTCGTCAATCGAACAAAGGGATCCACCACCCCCACCGGCATCGCTCGAAGCTTGGGGTCTCGACAAGCAGTGTATCGAGTTTGGGCCACCTTTCCGTCCGGTCCGAGAATTCGTCGGTTCGAGGCCACTCGCTCCACTTCGGCCTTGGCAAACCCGACATGAGTCACGGAACGGGCCTGGGCCATCGCCGCCTGGATCGCGCTCGCGGCGCCGGCAATGGTTCGTCGGACGAAGACCGAGTCCACAATGACGTCACTCAGGCCATAGGGCGTGAGAATCTGGTTGGCCGTCGGATCGTAGAGGGGGGCATCGTGCTGGTGAACGGTGTGCACCGAAACGCGGCTGGGGAGCGTTGCCGCCGCCTCCGCGAAGGCTTTCTTGAAGGCATCTTGCCCCCCGTTGGCAATCCCAATCCAATCCACCGAGGCCAGGACAATGGGAAGGCCGCTGCCGAGCAATACCACGCCTCGACAGCTTAATGGTTGATCCACCCAGAGCATTTCATCGTAAGCCAGAGGCGTCCCGATCGGTGGCGTGGCATCCACCGAGAAGGTTGCCAGACGCAGCCCCTCCTGAGCCGCAACCCGTCCCGGAACCAGGCCGATCAAACCCAACGCCCAAAGACATCGCCAACGAGAAAAAAAATCATTCATCGAATGCTGCCTGAACCTGGAGCTAATCACCCCTCCGGTCAATCCATTTCCCCCGAGACGCCCAACGATCGCCCGGAGAGAATCCCCCCAGCATCAAGCGGGAGTCGATGACTTGGAGGGTCGGTAAGCCCCACCACCCGTCGGATCCCACCGGTCCAAGGCAAGTGCCATCTGCATCGGTCCTTTCCCTCGCCCTAAAGCGACACTGTCGTCACCCCGAATGGTGAGTCGCCGGGCGTGGCTCTGGAAAAGGAATCCGGACGATGGGCAAGGCATTGACATTCACCCTTATTGATTCGCAATCCCACCTTCGCTTGGAATACCAGGCGACCGGAGGAAAGGCTCCGATAACCCGCTCACTCCATGCCTCGGCGGGGTCCTTGGGTCCTTGGGTCCTT
>DEAY01000486.1:10130-11573 GCA_002348345.1 Verrucomicrobia bacterium UBA2970 | reverse complement strand
GGGTCCTTGGGTCCTTGGGTCCTTTCGCAAACATTCCTTGATCGACGCGAAACGGCCACTTCCCGGGAGGGATTTTTCATTTCAATAAGCCTCCCCAAAAAACAATCCTCTTGAAAACGAGAAGCATATAACCCCTTATGTTAATTAGCCTTGGCAGATTTCAAAGAGCACTACTGCACCCGATTCAGCATTCACGAGGACCAATTTAGCCGGCACCTTCTTCTTCGGTCGTGTCGCTTTTACGTCTGCCCAATTGCTGCCGTTCTTTTGTTGTTGAGCCCCAAGGTCTTCTCTGACGACCTCGAACATCTGGAACAATTGGGAAAAACGGAGTCAAACCGAGACTATGCGGCGGAGTTGGGAAGCCTGGAATACTTCAACCAATACGAGCTAGGTATTTGGCGAAAACTGCTGGGAATCCGGGTCTCGGTGGGCAAACTCGGACGTCACGCCAGGTTGTTTCATCATCGCTAGCGGGGCACGATCCTGAGTCTCTTGGGCGGCAAACGGCAAACCCGACCCGGTAGAATCGGGCCAGTCACCGAAGGCACCAATGCATTCGGCGGGGCTTTGTCGTTTTGAGGCCATCACCCCAGGGCTCCCTGGCTTGCTCCTCTTCACGGTGCCCCTCACCCTCCCCGAGTCATCAAGAACTTCTTTTGACCAGCCATGACGCCGCTTTTTTGCTACGCTCCTTTCTCAGTAAACAGGCATGCGATTCCCCCTCCTCTCAAAGACCGATTCCCATCCCGAAGACCGCACTATTCCACCTGCCCGGGCTTCGTTGAAGGTCACCATCTTCCGTTGGCTCGCCTTCTTCTCGATCACGAGCCTGGCCCATACCGCCGTCCCGCCGTTTTCCGACGAGCTGACTGGCCCGATCCTCGATCCCGAGTGGACCCCGGTGGGTCCCGCAATTCACCCGGGATTCAATGAGAAGGGTCAATACGTCTTCAACGGCGCCCTGCGAACCAATGTCGGACTACAACGGATGATGGGGGGAGCGGGTAGCTTCCTCGCCGAAATCAGCCTGGAACTCAGTCGCTTTTTCCTCCGGGGTTCCGGCGGGTCCCAATCCGACCTGAAGATTCGATTCCTCGGCGGCTCGGCGGGCCTGGTCGAGATTGTTCTCAACAGCTTCAGAAGCCTTCGGGTTTATTCTTCTCAAAAGGGCGAAAACCTTGCCCCACCTACCACCCTGAGGACGTTGTCGGATCACGACCGCATCGATTTCAAGGTCGGATTTATTGCAAGCAATGGATCACTGGTCGTGCACTACGCCATCAACGGAGGACCTTGGATCGAAGTCGCATCGACGGGCGGTCTCAAGGGGTTTCTCGACGGCCAGTCGGACCTCGTCGTCTTCAAATTCAACCCCACCCCAAAGACCCTTCCTCAAATCCGACTGGATCGATATGAAATTCGTGAGAACCCATTGGCGAA
>DEAY01000486.1:985-9749 GCA_002348345.1 Verrucomicrobia bacterium UBA2970 | reverse complement strand
TTCAAATCCCCGCCCCCGGAGTCCTTGGGAATGACCTCCATCCGCTCTCACTCGCCCTCAGTGCCGTCCTGGAGAACGACGCCGCGCTGGGGCACGTTCGACTCCACACCGATGGGAGCTTCCGCTACGAACCACCCGAGGATTATGCCGGCATCGACGAATTCACTTATCGGAGCAGTGACGGCTTACTCCAAAGCGACCCCGCCAAGGTCACCGTGAAGGTTCAGGGTCCCCCGCTACAAATCATTGACTTTGACCCGGCCCAGGAGCAACAGGACACCTACCGCATCAGCTGGAATAGCGAGCCGGACAAAACGTATTCGATTGAGGGAACCCGCGACTGGCGCCAAGCCTGGAATGAAGTGGCGACCCACATCGCCGGCACCCCGCCGACCAACACCCAGCTCGTCAAGCGCCCTCCGCAACCCTTTGAATCCTTTCGGGTCATTGAGGAAGCCGAACCGCTTCCTTGGCCCCACACCGATTACTGTGCCCTGATGGCGCAGGAAGTGATGGGGAAGAAGCCGGGATTCCTCGCCGGCAATCTCGTCTACTACATCGGGGGAGAGCATGGCTGGAACCGCTCTCAGGGCGAAACCCTCGGGTTGACACACCCCTTTTTTCACGATCTCCGGAGTCGGGGCCACGGCATGGTAACGAATGAGGCCACCGGATACGGACACGACCTCGGGGGCTGGGAGTTTTGGAAGGAAACCCGCGTGGCCTACGGAACCGTCCTCATCAACGGAAAGGAATTCGTCAACCCCTCCCCGCTGCGGATGTACTGGCGTCCGGACCGAATGATCTGCGAGTACGCCGTCGACGGGATCGCCATTTACGAAGAAAAGTTCATTTCGACCGACGATGTCGCCTGCTCGATCATTCGATCAAGCAGCCCCATCCAAATTCGTTTCGAAGGCCACAGTTTCGTGAGAGACTCCCACAGCATCAAGAAGACGGCCACCCTCCGCTTCGATACTCCCGCAAACACAATCCATATCGTCGAGGGTGGGACGGCCCGTGTCACCCCCGAATCCGGCGTCACGCAGGAGGGAACCCTGATGTACGATGGCATGAGCACGGTGGTTTCCGCAAACCAGCCTCTCGCCCCCGGCTACCAGGGCGCTCGCGACCGGACGGGGCGGCAGCGCTACTCGTTCACCGTTCCCACTGATCCCTCGGGGGTGGCGGTGGCGTGGGCCATGGACGATGTTTACGCCAAGGCCCGCGACCGGGTGCAATCTCTCTTGCGGGAACCGGAACGGCGACTGGCGGAAAAGAAGGCCCACATGAATGAGCTGCTCAACCATCAGATCCCCTACTTTCGGTGCTCGGACCCATCGGTGGTCGACATCTACTACTACCTTTGGGCGCTCCACTTGATGTACTACATCGATGTGGGCGTGGGCTGGGAAAAGTATTCCCACACCCAAACCGCCGTGAATAATTTCCTCGGCATGCACCGCTATGACGCAGCCTTCCAAATCAGGCTGGGTGCCTGGATGACGGATAAAGCTGATTACGCCTATGGAAACGCGCTCATCTGGTCGGCACTCCTGCCCTTCGCAAAATCCCACGGGCGCCTCCCCGACAACATGGGCACCACCTGGCATTCCGGGATTTATGGCGCCACCACTGACCACGTCAACGGCGCATGGGAGATCTATCGCCGCAGCGGCGACGCCGAGTTCCTCTCCGACTGTTATGCCCCCTATTACCGCCCGCTTTTCTGGAACGGCATCCTAGAACACTGGGGCTACCTCTACAACACAGCCAGCAACCTCTCCAAAATGGCCGAGGTCCTGGGCTACACCGAGGATGTTTCCCATTGGTTCAAGCTCGTCAACATGGACCAGATCGACCAATGGCTCCGGAGTCGTTGGGAAACCGACACGCCCAACTGGTTCCTCTCCGGAAAGCCAATGAACTGGGGACGAATGGCCTACATGGGAATGGAACAGTTCCCTCCCGAATGGGCTCGGAAAATGACCGAACATTGGGCGGTGAACGCCACCGACGGATTCTTCACCGAGATCCCGCTCTCCACTCGCGCGCTCAAGGATTGGTCCGGCGTGAGCCCAGAATTCACCGTCACGCCCGATACCTGCTGGTGGGCGATCCGGGGCATGTATCAGCACCACGTCGGTACTCTTGCCAATCAGTGCACCCTGGGACACCTGAAAGGCTACCATCTGGAATGGGACATCCCCGTCGCACCCGAGGCGCGTGATATCCATTTCGCTCCCTGGGGCGATCAGTATTCAAATTTTAACGCTGGCAAGTTGCTCTTGATCCTCGAGGGCATCGTCGGGGTCGATTACTCGGTTCCCGAGGGCACCTTCACGGTGGCCGACCATATGCCCGAAGACTGGTCCTTCCTGGAGATCAAACTACCCGTCACCCAACCGGGACGCACGGATTGGGTGGACGTCCGCATTGATCGCAAGAAGGGAGGGGAAGGCCGCATCGAGAAAACGGTTTCCGTCGTCGGCAATCCACTCCCGACCTTGGCAATTCAACCCTGGCTCGAGGAGAAACCGCTCCTCACCGCTCCCCCGGATCACACCGTGTCCCCGCCCAACCATATCGCCTACCGCTTCATCCATGCGACCAACCAAACGGTCAGAATCGCATTCCAGGGCGAGCGGTCAGACCTTGGGGATTGAACGACACCAAACACCGGACCCAAACACCGGACCCAAGCGCCTTCCCTGGGGAATTCCTTCTGGGAGGTCAACCGGCCGATGAGTTTCCGTGAACTTTGGTTTGGCTTGAGGCCCATCCAAGGGTAAGATCCGGCTTCGGGTTGAAGCCACCCGTTCTCTGACCGCTCGATTCCTGATTCGATCAATAATGGCTCCATTGCTCAATCCGCTTCGCTTTCTGACGGGACGCTTCTTACTCGCCTGGGCTCTTCTATGGGGAGTCCACGAGCCCCAGACCCAGCCCCTTGAGCTAAGCGTTTCTCACGACAATCAATTGATTCTTCGAGCACCCGGGCCCACTCATACCTGGTTCCGGCTAGAACAAACGAGTCGATTTGAAGAATGGGTTCCTCTCCGGGACTCCTTTGCCTGGCCGACGGCACTGAGCGTCGACCACCGCCAAACCGCCTTTCGATTCTACCAACTGATTCCCGTTCCCATTCCCGAGCCTCCATATACGATCGGGGTCGTCGGAGATTCGACGGCGGTGGGAATTGAACGCTTTCCCCGTGTCGGGGGCTGGGCACAACGCCTCTCGACGTTTGCTCGGGAAGACACCCGCTTCGTCATGGCCGGCGAGCCAGGCCTCAGTACCAAATCGTTCTTCGGCTCTTTTCGAGAGCGGATGCTGACCACCACCACGCCCACCGTGGTCATGGTTCAGTTGGGGCAGATTGATGAGTTCAACGGACAGCCCGAGCTCAAATCGACCACGCTGTCAGAATACCGCGACCATCTCATGGCGATGATCGAAATGATCCGGGGCTGGGGTGGAATCCCGATGTTGGTAACACCATTGCCCTCGAGAGAGTTTTCCGATGAAGGGGGCCTTGCCCCCTACCTGGTCGAGAGAAGCGCCGAGATGCGAAGCCTCGGCGAGAAGGCAGGCGTTTGGGTCATCGACCTCCACCAACTCGTCTCCGATCTCTACCTGGCCGCAACACCGGAAGATTTGGATCATTGGGGATATGCAGACCATTACCACCTCTCCATCCCCGGTTCCCTGGCCGTCGCCGAACTGGCCCTGCGGGCGCTGCCCCCGCATCTCAGCCAATTGCTGTTCCAGTTCACACCTGATCCCTGAGCCGCTCACCAATCGCCCCGCTAAGGGCCTGCGGATCATTGTGACCGATTGATGACAGAAGCTTCCAGGCATCACCACAACCTGGCCAGCCCGGGCCCAGAGCTGGAATACTGGTATGATCGGCGGGATCACCCCCATTCTCAACGGAGGCTTTAATCCTGACTGCGAGATGCATAACAGACCGGTTTAGCCCCACTCTAAACAATGACATAACAATCGCCTTAAGTCACTGGAACCCCACAAAACGGCACCATGAATACCCAACTCCGTGGTCGACGATGTGAGGAATTTTCTCTTTGGTCCTCCCGGATCGGGGGGATTCGACCTCGCCTCGCTCAATATTCAAAGAGGACGAGGCCATGGATTGGCCGATTTCAACCAAACCCGAATCGACTACGGGTTGCGGCCACTGCAATCCTTCTCCGATATCAAGGCCCCCCGCAGCACGAAACAGCGTCTCGCCGGGGCCTACGACAATATCAACGAGATCGATCTTTGGGTGGGAGGCCTCTCCGAATCTCCCAAGAAAGATGCCCTCGTCGGCCCCACCTTCCACGCGATCCTGAAGGACCAGTTCGAACGGCTTCGCGATGGGGATCGGTTCTTTTACGAGAGCTACCTTCCGAAGAACCTGGTCCGGCTGGTGAACCAGCAAACGCTTAGCCGCATCATTCGGCGGAATACGGATATCGGCGACGAATTACCGAGTAACGTCTTTGTCAGAAAGAAATAACCTCCATTCGATCGGAACCCCGTATGGGTCTGTTCGCCGCCTCTTTGGCTGAATGATTCGCTGACCAAGCAGTTTTCGGCGAACTCCGGACACACACGACAGGGTGGAGGGCTCTTGAGTCACGAAAGCGGAAGGCGACACCTTAGGACTGCTCTTATCAACGGTTCACAGCGGATGGATGATGCCCTCCCTGGATGCGGATTTAATCATTGAACCATTCGGGTTCTATTCGAACGATGGGAATCGACCACTCTCTCGTTTTGAAGGATCTCCCGCCGTTTTACTGAGAGGGTGACAGAGCGCTTGATTTCATCAGCCTTTGACTCTTTCGCCTTAGTGGCTGTCTCCTTACCAGGCAGACCGGCAATGGATTGAGGCCTTGGGATCCATCCTGCGCTCCCCGTATCCGGCGCCGACTCTCAATCTCAGGGTGCCGCTTGGTAGCGGAGCACCAACGAATCCCCCTCAACGGACCACCCGGCCAGGTCGAATGGCTGACAACCCGCCACACGAAAAAAGCGGGCCCCCTCCTTGATCGGAATGCGAAACGTCCGGGAGGCCGGATCATGCTTCTGACTCAGTTCGAAATCAAAGGCACCCTCCGCGCTGGAAGCGGAAACGGCCCACGGCCCCTGAAAGCATGGGGCCACCCGCCCCGCCATCACATCCCCGATCCAATCCGCATAGTTTGAAATCCGGGTCGCCAGGAAGCCATTCCCAACAGCCTCATCGGAATCATCGAGAAAAATCCATTCGTACTGATCTCCGGCTCGAGGCATCAGATTATCGCACCCCAGATTCGTGACCCGGGGTCGCCGCACCGGATCCCCCGCCAACGAGCGAAGGTAGAATCCTCCGCCGTCAAAGAGGGTTGCCAAGTAGCCTGGGTTTTCGGGCACCTCATTGAATCGTCCGAAGGCGCCCATCACCACACCGGCCAGTGCCCAGACCCCGTCCCGCTCTAGAAACACAGCACCGCCCGAATCCCCCACGGAAAGATGAGCCTCGTTGAAGGAGCCTTCGCGATTGAACTCGGCCCACAAGAATTCCAACTCCCCAGGTTCCGCGGAATCATACAAATCAGCATAGTCCACGATTTCTGACACCTCGTTCTGGCCCCAGCGCAGTCGATTGTCTGAGGGTCCCACGCGCCAACCGCGAAGTTCCCGCCCCTCCGGCGTGTCCAACCATACCTCCGCACCGCGCAATCGTCCCCGACCAAAGACGACCAAGGGCTTGTGCAACTCGTCCTGATCCAGGTAGAGGGAAGCGTAGGGACCCGGCATCGCTTCACAGACCTCCCAGATCCTCAAATCATTCGGTCCAAACTCGTAGATCGCCCGTGCGGTATACGCCTCGCCCCGGTATTGAAAAGCACGCCCAATACGCCCCCCAACATGCCGGGCCGTGATAAAATGATGGGGGCCGATCACCGTTCCCACGAAGATTCCCCATCGTCCCAAAAACTGCCACCCACTCCCGACCAAGTCCCCTTCGGGGGCGCTCGTATTGTGTTCGGGATCATCCGTCCCCAAGAACACCACCCCCGAGAGATTGTCCGCCAGACCAAGCATCGCCACCGCCCAGACCGCCCATAAGCCGCCGAACCCCCATCGTTTGGCACCCAACATCTTTTCTGTCCCCACCATTCGCTGCCCCTAGCATCACCGAAAAACGGCCCAGGGTCCAGCCTTTGAGGGTCGATCCGACAGGAGGCTCGCCATGAATTCAGGCTTGCTCCCGTCCGTCCCGATCGACCTCAACGCCGAAATCCCACTTCAACCAACCGGGTGGATCAGAGGAGGAACGGAGCATGCCCTGGGCCACCGCCCCTCTTTTCTCATCGATCCCGCATGCTTCGACTGGCAATCGGGGCTTCCTCCTCTGAGAGAAAGCCGTGGGCGCGGCCCAAATAATAGGCCAACAGATAGGCCGTCGCAGGCCGGAGCTGGGTGCCATCGGCGTCGACGCTCAGTTGCCAAACGTCATCCTCCAGATAGGTCGATCCTCGTTCATCCCTGGCAAAGACGTATCCCCCCACTCGGTGCCCCTTGCCGACCGCCCTCCCCGGCTCCCGCGCATGCCCGGGCAAGGGCACGCGATCGATTCGGTGGGCGTTGGACATCGGCCAGTCGATCAGATCCAGGGGCCAACGCACCAGCGCATCGACCGAGTCGGCCAACCAGGAACCGGGGGGAGAAAGATCCATCACACCCCAGTGGTCCCGGCGAGATTCTCCCAAACAGCACGCCGCATAGACGAAATTGAAAAAGGGATTCCGCTCATACTGCTCAATCCGCCAATGATAAAAGGCCCCCAGCCGGTAGACGTTCAAAAGCGTCTCATCCCTCTCATAGCGGAGGAGATGATAGTAATTCAAAAACGACATATCATCGTCCCCCTGATGAAAGGAACCGGGTCCCGATGTCACCTGAGGCTGGGTCATTCCATTCATCGCAAAACCCCGATTGCGGGCCAGATCCTCGTATGCCGTGCGATACTTGGCATCCCCGGTGATGTGGTGGGCAATCAACAAGTAGGTCAACAGACTCCAGGAATTGAGCCCGCGTTCCTCCCAGTTCTCGGCATTCCGATTCAGTTCCTGCGGAGAAAGCCTCGACCATCGCGTCGCCTTGCCATCGTGATCGATCAGTCGGAAATCGTGCGCCAGCAGATGGTCACTGATCCGGCGCACGACCCTGCGAACCCGTTCTTTTTCCTCATGGGTCTCACAGACTCGGTCAAAATAGATGGCGTAACCAAAAAAATGGCCATCCACCTCGTCGGCGCTGGCATCGCATTTCCAATACCAGTTTCCCGTCCGGTCGATCGGCCAACGCGGATCGATGACCTTCCACAATTCATCTTCCTCGGATCGAATACGACGATCGCGTTCCGGACTGTCCTGTCGGTTTGGATTGGGGCCATCCGTGGGGAGAACGGTTCGAGCAATCAATCCCGGTGGACCTGGGTTGGATCCGCCTTGGGTGACCTCGCTGAGAAAGGCAAGCGCCCGAAACGTTCGAGCGGCCCGTCGCTGGTATTCCGGTTTGCCCGTCACCGCATAAGCCAGGCTCATCGCCCCGAGGTAGAGACCGTTGAAGAAGCCATCGTTATCCGAGGCCTGTGCGACCGCACTCCGCTTGTCTCCCACCACAGCAAGGTGTGCCGGTCCGACATAGCCCAACTCCGTACGGAGATGGTAGCGCTCGATCTCCTCCTCATAGAAAACGGCCTTCTCTTGAAGACTCATGGGACGAAACCGGATCCGAGACACCCCGCCCCCCGTCGCCATCCAAGTGGTTCCGTCCTTGGCAATCGCAATCTCGTTGATGTGATTATCCACGAGCCACCGCTTTCCATGTCGAAATTCCCAATCGTTTCGAGCATACCGCAGCGCTCCGTTGGTCGTACCGAACCAAACCCCCTTACGACCGGCCGCAATACAGGTGAACTCGTTGAAGGGCAACCCTTCGGCTCCGGTGAATAATTCCCATTCGCCGCGCCCGATGCGGCGGCCTGCCCCTTGCGGGCAAGCAAACCACAGATGTCCCGATGGATCATAAGCAACCGCGCGAATGTCTAACGGTGCCCAGCGAACGACTCCCTGCCGAGGCATGAGGAGTTCCCAATCCGCGCCCTCGCGACGAAAGAGACCGTTTTCACCCGCCACCACGATTTCCGAGCCTCGCCGGGCGACCTGTCGAATCGGGCCCGTCCGGTGAAGGGCTGACCGGAACGAAACGTCTTTTTCTAGAGGATGGTCGAAACCAGTGGGCGGCCGTAATTCCTCCACCCACCGCTCCCCGCGAAGAACGAAAAACCGATCGGCGGCAAGGACGTGGGGAATTCCATCGCGATCACAAAAGATCCGCATGATCCCTCCGGGAGGCAATCCGTCCTGATCCGTATACCCCGTGTGAACCTGGTGCTCATGAAGGACTCCCGACAATGGTCGCTCCGGAGACGACGGCTCGGCAGTAGCAAGGAGCCTCAACCCAAGCAGCCCCAAGAGGACCGCACTGGCTTTTCGGCGGGACATCCGCAACCACCGGACCTGAGAGGGAGCACCAGCACCCGTTTCCCCGATTGCTTCTCTCCATGGGGTTCTCCAGAGAATAATCATTGATCGCAGCCCATCGTGTCTCCCCCATCAAGCCCCCTCAACCCATCGCGTGTCAACCGACAAACCCGGCTTCAGTTCCATGATCGCCGATCGTGGAATTCAACGGAACACCGGAG
>DEAY01000486.1:0-598 GCA_002348345.1 Verrucomicrobia bacterium UBA2970 | reverse complement strand
GCTCGGCTCACGTTTCTTTTCGGTATTCTGTGGACTCGTCTTCGCCCGCTTTTGGTTCACAAACTCAATATGCCGTTCGTCGTTTTCGATGAGCTGATAAATCTGGTCCAGGGTGTTCCGGGTAATCGTAATCCCGCTGAGATCGACATCTTCCTTTGCGACTCCAGACTCCGGCCGACTTGCCTCCCCCCCCTTTTCCGCCTCGAAACGCTTCAACAAATCCCGCACAAATCCGAGATCAACCTTCATTCGTTTCAATTCGTTTCTGAGCTGTCCCACGGATGATTCAGACGCCAGTGCCCCCACCGCCCCAGGCAACTCCTTCACCAAAGCTTCCCGGATCCCATGAAGCGCGTCCCACACACGATCCACCTGACGGTCGGAAAGAGGCGTCCCAGCCTCGCTCGGTCCGGCCTTTTTCTCCTGGGAACGAGCCCGGGACGCGACCTCGACCAACCGATTGAGCGGGGCGATCAGGGGCGTCCAATCGGGACTTGAATCCGGGCTCGAATCGGCGCGCAAGGACCCGATCCCCGTTTCAAGCGTTTGCCGCAAGTCCCGCAATCCCTCGCCAAACACCGTCAACTGCGTCACCACC
>DEAY01000031.1 GCA_002348345.1 Verrucomicrobia bacterium UBA2970 | reverse complement strand
GCCCCGGTGATCGCTGGCAGGGCCGGTCTGACCACGGGTTGAAGAGACCACCAATCCGTTCCCCCGCGTTTCTCAGTCGTTTGACCAAACCGAGCCAACGCCTCGGTTCCCCAAGTTGCGCCGGCCAGAATCCATTCCCGCAGGACCGTTTTCTCCGATTCCGACAACGGATGGTCGGGAGGCATCTCGTCGGTGTGCACCCGTTGCCAAAGCAAGCTCGAGCCCAAATCCCCTCCGACAATCGCCGGGCCACCCTTCCCTCCCTTCAGGGCGGAACGATGCCTCGAGAGATCGAGCCCGTTTTCCGGATCCTCTCCACTGTGACATTCAAGACAGTGATCAGCCAGGATTGGCCCGACATCCCGCTCAAACTCAAGTCCCCATGCGATGTTCCGGGCAAGCAGAGCGAACACGACCCCCCCACACAGGACTAGCCCAGCAGAGGGAAAGGACCGCGCCACTCCGCGGAATTCAATACAAGACGCAGAACGCTTCATCGGGGAACCCAACTACCCTGCGATGGGATGAGGGATCTTGCAAGCGGGAAGACTGAAGTGCAGGAGCCCTTTCCTGATTCGGGCTCGACTCTGGCCAGCTCATGCGCCCCCCGGGCGGAGGGCCCATGGATCCATCCGGCCTGCATCCTTGGGGCACCCAGCGAGAACGCCGGCAGAAACCGGCCCTTCCCGCGCAGCCATCGCCCGCCCTGCTTTCGCTTCTTCCTCCCTAAAATGAGCCTCATCCTCGATCTTATCTTCACAGAGCCGGTCGATTCGGCTACTCCCTTGGAGGTGGGCTTCAATCGAGCAGCGATTCAGACTCATCTGGCATCACTGGCCGAGCTCGGCATCTACCTGGGCACCTCGTCCTGGAAGTACCCGGGATGGTGCGGATCGCTCTATGACGATTCGCGATACCTCTACCGGGGAAGGTTTTCCGAAAGTCGGTTCAATCGATGTTGTTTGGAGGAATACGCCGAAGTCTTCAAAACCGTCAGCGTGGACGCCGCCTACTACACCTTTCCCACCAAGAAGTACCTTGAGGGATTGATCGAACAAGTGCCGGAGACCTTTCAATTCGTCCTCAAGGTGACCGATGAGATCACCGTGAAGCACTTCCCCAAGCTCCCCCGGTTTGGCAACCGCGCGGGCAAGCCGAACGTCAACTTTCTGAATCCCGAACTGTTTGTGGAGCAGTTCCTCGAACCCTGCCGGCCTTTTCGAAATGCCATCGGATTGCTGATCTTCGAGTTCTCGCGGTTTCATCCCCGTGATTTCAGGCAAGGCCGAGAGTTCTTGGCCGCCCTGGATCGTTTTCTCCAACAGCTCCCCCTCGACTGGCCCTTGGGGATCGAGTTGCGCAATCGAAGTTTTCTTCGCCCTGAGTATTTTCAAATGCTTCGCGAGAGGAAGGTGGCTCACGTCTTCAACAACTGGGAGGCCATGCCGAGTGTTGAGGAACAGCTTGAATTGGAGGGCGCCCCGGTTCACGGCTCCCTGACGGCGGCCCGTTTTCTTCTCAAGCCCGGAAGGAAATACCATGAGGCCGTCTCCATGTTCTCCCCCTACCAAGTGGTAAAAGAGCCCAATGAAAGTGCCCGAAATGCCGGAGCGAGAATGATCCGGGGCGGGCTTGGGAGGCGCGGAAAAAAGACCTTTATCCTGGTCAACAACCGTCTGGAAGGCAACGCACTGGTCACCATCCAATCTATGCTTGAAGGCGCCGCCCGGCCGACAAGCTAGGGAACCGGGTTCCCTGAAAATCCACGATCCAGAAACTCGGTTGCGGATTCTCATTTTTGGGTTATCGTTTACGCCACGGTTTACCTGATGTAACCGATCTGTGAGGATTGAGGAACCGGCGTTGGTCATGCTCCAGGAGCGACCCGCTCTGTTCTCCGATCCTCAGTCAGATCTTACTGGGCTCCAGGGATTTAGATTCCCGGAAACCCGCGACGCGAGTCTTGAAGTTAAGTCGTTCCCTGTAGTAAGTCTTATGGCGTTGAGCAAGGTCCCATCCGGCGCGCGATTGGCGCGCTCGACCCCCTTCGAGGGGGTGACCCGGTTTTCGGAATCCTCCTGGACACCGAACACCGACGTCTTTCTCACCGAGCGATTTCTCGTGATCCAAGTGGAAGTGGCCGGAATGCGCCGAGAAGACCTTTCCCTCAAGGCAGAGGGCAACCGCCTTCGCGTCCGAGGAAAGCGCAACCATGACGACCGGCCCACCCAGTGCAAATTCATCCTGATGGAGATCGACTTCGGCACCTTCCAATTCTACATCGACCTCCCCGCCGGCTACAACTTGCACAAGGCAAAGGCGGTTTATCAGAACGGATTCCTCCGGATCAATGTGCCGATCGCCAGTCGCGCGAGTTCCAAAAAAATCGACGTTTCGATCCCCACCGAGGAAGCTGACGAGTAGCTTTCCCGCATAACAGTTTGCCCTGGGGTATCCGCTTATGGAATACTCCCGCCACCTAGATGGCACCTGGCGACAAAAACGCGGTTGATATTCTCGAAATAGCCCCTCATCCCGGGAAGTCCTCTCCCGAATCGTCGCCGTCTCCCCAACACCCGAAACAGGTCGCCATCCTCGGGTTGTCCGACATCGTCATCTTCCCTGGCATGGTGGCCCCCCTCTTGATCGAATCTCCTGAGGGAGCTCAATTGATCAATGATGTCGTCGCCGGGGATCGGTTCCTGGGGCTGGTTTTGCAGAAGAACGCTGAAGCAGACAATCCGACCCCGGAGGATCTCTGGGAAATCGGCTGCCTGGCTCGCATTCAAAAAATGGTCCAAGGGTCGGAGGATTCCGTTCGAATCCTGATTGAGGGACTCGAACGCTTTCAGGTCAAGCGTTACACCAAACTGCAGCCCTACCTCCGGGCCTCGATCCGGGTGCTCAGCTCGAAGAAAGAGAACACCCCTGAAATCACCGCCCTGATGCGAAATGCAAAAGAGCAATTCATCAAAATCACGGAACTCTCATCCTCCCTCAACGAAGAGGCAAAACTCGCCGTTCTCAAGCATAGCGACCCACGCGTGACCGCCGATCTGATGGTGAGCCACCTCAACGTCCCGCTCAAGGATCAACAAGCCATTCTCGAAACCATCTCGCTGGCCAAACGGCTAAAAATGCTCCTGCCCATTCTTAGCCGCGAACTCGAAGTCCTGACCCTCGGATCAAAGATTAAGAAGGACGTTTCAGCGGCGATGTCCAAGAGCCAACGGGATTTCTATCTTCGGGAGCAGATTCGTGCCATTCAAAAGGAACTCGGCGAATCGGATCCCGCAACGATGGAGATCGACAACCTCCGCAAGCAGGTGGCTCAAAACGGGCTTTCTACGGAGGCCGCCTCCGTCTGCCTCAAGGAACTTGATCGATTGGAACATATTCCTTCCAGCACCGCTGAATACACGATTATCAAGAGCTACGTCGAATGGCTGGTGGAACTGCCCTGGAACCAGTCTTCGAGACAGACCCTGGATCTCAAGACAGCAGCAGAGCTCCTGGACCATCAGCACTATGGGCTTACCAAGGTCAAGGAGCGGTTGCTCGAGTTTCTCGCCGTCATCAAACTCAAGGAACACCTCAAAGGCCCCATCCTTTGTTTGGTCGGTCCTCCAGGAGTCGGCAAGACTTCGCTCGGCATGAGCGTCGCCAACGCGCTCGGCCGGAAGTTCTCTCGAATCGCCTTGGGCGGCATGCGGGACGAAGCCGAGATTCGCGGTCACCGCCGGACCTACGTCGGTGCCCTGCCCGGGCGGATTATTCAAACCTTGCGCCGGCTTCAAACCAACAATCCGGTGATCCTTCTGGACGAATTCGACAAGATGAGCGCCGACTTTCGCGGCGACCCGGCCTCGGCCCTCCTTGAGGTGCTTGATCCCCAGCAAAACGCAGCCTACACCGACCACTATCTGGACGTTCCCTTCGACTTATCGAAGGTGCTGTTCATGACGACGGCCAATTGGCTCGATCCCGTCCATCCAGCACTTCGCGACCGCCTTGAGGTCATTGAACTCCCCAGCTACACGCAAACGGAGAAACTCTACATTGCCAAACAACATTTGATTCCGCACCAACTCGAGGAGCATGGACTCGAGCCCCGGCAGGTTCAATTCCAGGACCCCGTGCTCAAGCGGTTGATCGGAGGGTATACCCGCGAGGCGGGAGTACGGCAATTGGATCGAGAATTGGCAAGCGTCGCCCGTAAAGCCGCCAAACATTTCGCCACCCGGCGCACCCCCCGCCCGATCACCATTACCAACCGGTGGATCACCAAGAACCTGGGCCCGGACCGTTTTCATTTCGAGAAGGCCGAGTCCATCACCGACTGCGGGATTGCGGTGGGCCTCGCCTGGACCCCCACGGGAGGCGAGATCCTCTACATCGAAGCCACCGAACTCCCCGGTAGAGGCAACCTGATTCTGACGGGCTCACTGGGCGAGGTGATGAAGGAAAGTGCTCAGGCCGCGCTGACCTTCCTCCGAAGCCAGGCCTCGTCCCTCAAACTGACCCTCAAGGAAACTGAGAAGCAGGATATCCACATCCATGTCCCGGCCGGTGCGACCCCGAAAGATGGTCCGAGCGCCGGTGTCGCGATCGCCGTCGCCCTCGCCTCCCTTTTCACCCGGCGGGAGGTTAGGTCGGACCTGGCGATGACGGGCGAAATCAGCCTCCGAGGACGAGTCCTCCCGGTGGGAGGGATCCGAGAGAAAGCCCTGGCGGCCTTTCGGTCGGGAATGCGAACAATCATGATTCCCGATCGAAACCAAAATGACTGGCGAGATGTGCCTGAGGAGGTCAAAAAACAAATAAAGGTCTATTTTGTTAAACAAGTGGCAGATGTCATTCGTCTAAGCCTCAGGAAATGATCATTCGTCTCGTCATTCTGATCAGTTTCTTTGCGTTCCAGCCCTCGGGGGTTTCGCTCGCCCAATCCGGTCTGAAGCCCGGACAGCGCTTGGCCCTCGAAATGCGGCAAACGCCGTTGCTCAATTATGAGACCATTTCAGGGAGGCTTCAGACCCGGGGTCGCCGAGGCGCGCGATCGAACCAAACGTTGACCCTTCAAACCCAAGTCGAAGGAGGCCAGTGGCGGAGCGTTTTTCGAGCCATCAACGCTTCCACAGAACTCGAAACGGAGTTGGCGATTCATCGAAGTCCCGACCAACGCCCGCGTTACTTTGTCACCAAACGAACGACCAATAGTGGTGGTTCCGAGCAGAACCATGAACTCTCTGAAGCTCAGGCAATGGCTCCGTTTGCAGGCAGTGATTTCTGGGCCACGGATCTCGGTCTCGACTTCTTCTACTGGCCCGGCCAGGTCCTCGCAACGAATGCCCGGATCAAGATGCGCAAGGGGATCTCGTGTTTCGTTCTCGATAGCATCCGTCCGGCCACCAAGGAAACCACGGGATACACCAGAGTCCGATCATGGATCTCCCGTGACCATGGAGGATTGATCTATGCCGAGGCCTATTCCCGGAGCGGCCAACACCTGAAAACGTTCGAAGTGTCCGATGTCGAGAAGATTGATGGCGAGTGGAAGCTCAAGGCGTTGAAAATCCGGGACGAATCATCGCGATCCACCACTCGCCTCGTGTTTGACAATTTCTAGGGTGAACCCAGCCTTCGGGCTTCGGGCACGCCATCAAGCCTCCCGGGCCCTAGCCGCCCTGCTCACTCTTGGGCTTGCATCAAGCACTCGTACCCGCCAGCATGGCTTTCATCCTAGGGAAACCTCTATCGCAGCATGCCGGAGCAGTGGTCCAGTCTCGTCTCTCTCGTGATGATCGTCGGTTTTTTGAGCTGGGCCCTGTTCCATGCTTTCCTTCGATCCGATGCCCCGAAGAACCTGGCAATAAAATGGGCAGGGACACTGATCCTCCTGGGGCTCGGAATTCCGATCGCCTTCGCCTTCCTCAGGGCGGGGGGCCACGCCGCCGGATTCGGTCTCCCCATCACCACGCTCGTCATCGGTGTCCCCCTTGGAATCATTTGGGCCTCGAGTTGGGGCTCCCTCCTGGCGTCACCCCTCACGAGTCTCTTTGACGGAGGAGAGGCCTATCAACGATCAGTGCCGCTCTACGCCATCGCCGAGGCCAGGCAAAAACGAGGCGACTACCCCGAAGCGGTTAAGGAGGTAGAAAAACAACTCACCAAATTCCCCGGTGACCTCACGGGGACCCTTCTCCTTGCGGATCTTCAAGCCAAGGATCTGAAAGACATGGGCGCGGCCCAAGCGGCCGTCGAGTCCTATCTTGAGCATGGCCCCCACCCCCCCAAGAACACGTTTTTAGCATTGTCCCACCTGGCAGAACTTTACCTCTCCCAGGCGCATGACCGGCAAAATGCCCAGCGCTGTCTCGAGCGTAGCCAACGGCTTTGCCAGGGCACCGAGCAGGAAATGATCGCTGCCCAACGCCTTGCCCACCTCACCAGCGACGACTTCCTGGAGGCCAGGAACGAACCCCGCCGAATTCCGGTCAAAGCATCTGATCGACGGCTGGGTCTCCGAAAAGAACCAGTCCGATTCGAGACCAATGAAAAAAGCCCCGAGATCCTCGCCCAGGAATGCATCGAGCAACTCAACAAGCACCCACTCGATCTGGAAACCCGAGAACAACTAGCCCTCCTCTATGCCAATCACTACCGGCGACTGGACATGGCTATCGAACAACTCGAGACGATGATTCAGTTCCGGAATCAGACTCCCAAAAACATCGTGCGATGGTTGAACCTCATGGCAGATCTCCACATCCGTCTGGCAGCAAGTGTCTCCGACGCCCGTCACTGCCTCGAACGAATCGGTCAGCGGTTCCCCAACACCGCCCACGAGGCTCAAGCCCAGAAAAGAATCCAATACCTGCGGCTCGAAAAAAAAGGACGCCATCCCTGACGCCTTCTTGCCATTGTGATCGCTGCCGCCATTGCTTGGCGGTCGTACCTTACTTCAATTGTAGGGCGATCTGCTTTTCAAGCTCACTCGAGAGATCCACGTCAGGCTGGCCGAATCGAGTCCGGCTCTGCACCAGGACGCGGCTGATGGTGGGCCCCACCGCCTCCACCTGCAAGTAGACCGTGGTGGTATCCACCTTGGCCACCATCGAGTTGTTGATCCGATTTTCGCTGACGAGAGTGCCGTTGAAGCTGAGAACCTCCAGCGCTGCCGAATACAGATCCTCGACCGATCGTTCATAGCGCCCCTCGATCGTATCCTTCATCCAGGGAACGCCGGCCTTCCGGCCGCCGTCGACCGTCGTGTAACAACCGGAAAGGATCAGCCCGCAGAGGCCGAGCACCATCATCGAATAGAATCGCCGAGTCATCCGGTTATGCAATCAAACCCCATGAAGGCGTCAAGCCTTATCCTCCACCGCGGCACCAGCGGCATCATTCCAACCAAGCCCTCGCCCACCGCAAGTCATCAAGCCATGGCCCTTTCCTTCGTTGATCAATCATGGCCGTTCAAAGGCAACTGGGCACCCTCTTCTCCCATTGGTGCCCTCCCTCCTCCACCCATGGCCTAAACCGTTCCAAAAAGGGTTTCAGATCCCTCATCAGGTTGGCTTCGGGAGCACAGCGCAGCACCATGCCATCCAGATACATCAGACTCTTGATAATGGGGTAGAGTCCGGTTTCGAAGTCCATTCCATGATCCACTGCCATGCGAATCGTTCTCATCATTTGTTTGGTGAGACTTCGCTCAGAAACCGTCTTTCCCAGGAAATCACGGTAAAGGGAATCAAACTCGGACAGGAATCGTTTGAATGCCAGGGGAGCGAGCCTCGAACGCGACATCCCCTCCAAGGCCCGGGCACTCTGTTCAAAATCACCATCCACAAGGCGTTCAAAGAATCGGAAGAGCCCCTGGCTCATCTGGAGCGGAACATGACTGATGGCACCGGTGTCGAGGAAATAAATGGCACCCTGCTTCAGCATGACGTTGCCCGGGTGGAGGTCTCCATGGAAGGTTCCCGTGCAAAACAAGTAGAACCCATGAATCTGAAACAGATCCAGCAGGGTCTCGTAGGACAGCCTCCCTGTTTCCAACAGCTCATCGAAGGTCGGCGCATCGACAAACTCGGACACCAACACACTGGCCGTCGAATGATCTCGGAAAAGAAACGGAAATCGCAGCTGGGCTAGGTCGTATCGATCCCGATAAACGTGGTAGATCTCCCGGAGTCGATCCTGACCGACCACCTCATTCTCAAGGTTCAGTTCGCCCAACGTATTCGACCGAATCTCCTCCAGGGTCCCGATCGGATCCGCGACCCGCGCCAGTTTGGGGTAGCACAGCACCGCCATTCTGGCAAAGCGCTTGACCCGCTCCACGTCGGCTTCAAACGAGGACCGGAAGTCCCCTCGAACTATTTTCACGGCGACGTCCTGTCCCTCACGAAGTTGCCCACGGTGCACCTGCCCGACGGACGCCGTCGCAAACGGGACCGGATCAATCCGATGCAGCAAGGCTCCCCAATCCCTCCCTGGTGCGTCATCCAATAATTGCCAGGCCGACTTCGGACTGACCGGATCCACGCACCGGTAGAGTCGTGCCAGTTGCCGGCAGGACGTTTCCGGCAGGAAATCAGCCCGCTGGGCATAGGCCTGACCGATCTTGATCGCCAACAGGCCCTGCGACTGAATCAGGCGAAGATCCGGAGGAGTCCCCCGATAGATCGTGTGGAAGAGTCGAATCAGGCTAACAACATTCACTACTTTGCTTTCTTGTTGGGAACTTCCTCCTCACTCCAGAATTCCAAATGGGGCAGCACCCCTCTCCAACCAACGGCTATTCCTCCCTTGATCCCTCAAGATCGTCCTGGTTCTGCCGGTTGCCCCCCTCCTTCTCACAAAGGGGCGCAGCGAGGGTTTCACGAATTCGCCGTCTCACCCGACGCACCTCCTCTTCACTCGGAGCCCCAACCTCAAGGTCGCTCACCGCGCCGCACCGGGACGTCACCCTCAGGATGAGAACTCCCTTTTCAGGAACCGGAAAAAAACCTTCCCAATCGAGCAGCACCGGCTCCCTGGTCATTCTACCGATGAAAGGGCGGACCACGGCCCGAGAAAACCTAGGAACCGAGCCAAGGCTGGCGACCCCCTGGAGCTCGACTCCCTTCGGAAACCCGTCCCGGATCGTTTCCACCCAATCGGATACAAGCCCCGAACCATCGCGCCGGGACACAAGAAACACCCGAACCGCTGCGTGAGGGAACCGGAAGGTTCGTCTCACCCGATCCTGGTCCTTCAGCGAGAAGGACTCTATATGCCCCACCCCCTTGCAGACAGACTGTCTCAGTCCCTCCCCCATGGTCCCCACCTGGAGCAGCCACAACCAGCTTCCAAGACTGATCCAACGGACCATGGCTATTTTCCGGCGCGTCCCCGGCGACCATCCGTCCCTCGATCCGCCGGATCACCTCGGTTGAGACGAGCCCTTCAGACTGACACCGGCGGTTCGCTCATCGGACCCTTCCCCATCAGTGACTCCCTTGGACGACAACCCCAAGTCCTGCAGCAGAAGCCGGCTGCTGATCAGTGCCGATTGAAAGATGACCGGCAGGCCACTTCCCGGATGGGTTCCCCCTCCAACGATGTAGGTTCGATCGAGATCTTCAAACCGGTTCTGAGGCCGCAGGTGCAGCATTTGATCCAACGAGTGAGCGAGATTGAAGGTCGCTCCCCGGAAAATCTCGTACTTTTCATCCCAATCAGCCGGTGTGATGACCCGTTCATAGACGATGCGATCCTCCACCCCGGAAAAACCCGCCCGTTCCATTTGTTCTAGAACTGTTTGACGAAAACCGGCGCGAGCCCGGTTCCAGTCGACATTGGGGTGCTGATGGGTCACCGGGGCCAACACGTAAAGCGTGCTGTGGCCCTTGGGCGCTAATTGTGGATCGGTCACACAGGCATTCTGCACGTAAATGGAGGGATCCGAGGACAATACATGCTGGTTCTCGATCTCGTCGAGATTCCTCTGATAGTCCTGAGAAATGTGAATCGTATGGTGCGGCGATTCATACCTCCCTTTCACCCCGAGATACATCATGAAGGTCGAACAAGAGAACTTCTTCTTCTCGATCCTTCGATCCGTCCACTTCCGGCGCAGGGCGTTGGGTACAAGCCGCTGCATGGCCCGCGCAAAGTCGGCGTTGACGACAACGGCATCGGCGAACAGATTCCCCTCCTCCGTCTCCACGCCAATGGCTCGTTTCCCAGAGAACAACAGTCGCGAAACTGGCGTTCCCAGATCGATTTGAACCCCCAGCCTCTGTGCCACTCGGGCCAAGGCCCGACTCAAAGCCCCACAGCCTCCCATCGGGTGGAACACGCCGTACTCATACTCGAGAAATGAGAGAATGGAGAACAAGCTCGGACAACGAAACGGGGACATTCCCAAATACTTAGACTGGAACGAAAAGGCCAACCGGATCCGGGGATCCTGAAAGAATCCCTTGAGATACTGATCGATTGACTGCCCCGGACGAATCGTGGGTAACAACGACAGCGTCCTGGGGTTAATCAAATCTTTCCATCCCCGGAAAGGACTTTCCAAACAAGGAAGCATCGCATCGAACTTCGAGCGATTTTCGTCCATGAAGCGTCGGAAACCGGGTGCATCCACCGGGCTTAACCGGGCAATTTGCTGCTCCATCTCGCGAGCGCGGGGAGTCGCATCGATTCGCCCGCCGCCACCGAACTGCACCCGATACTGAGGGTCAAGCTTCACCATCTCGATTTCTTTCTCCAGGCTGGTCCCCGCCTGCGCCAGCACGGTCTGCAGCACCTGGGGGTAGAGGAAAAACGTTGGCCCCAAATCGAATTGAAACCCCTTGGCCTCAATCGTCGACGTCCGCCCCCCGACCATTGGCAACCGCTCAAGGATTCGCACCCGCAGTCCGGCGC
>DEAY01000054.1 GCA_002348345.1 Verrucomicrobia bacterium UBA2970 | reverse complement strand
TCGAGGTGATGTGAAAGGGGTGGCAGAAAAGGAGGGAATCTCAATTGAGATGTCGGCCCGGAGGCTTCGACACAAGTTTCTCGCCAGGGTCGCTTCGGATCAGTCATGTCGGATGGTGTGGTTGGCTCACCACGCAGACGATCAAGTTGAACTCTTTCTCATCCGTCTGCTCCGGGGCGCGGGATCGCTAGGTCTTGGAGGAATGCGCCTGTCTCAAAGGTCGCCCTTCGCAGAGGGGGTCACGTTGGTGAGGCCGTTTTTAGGGACCCGAAAGAAGAGTTTGCTTTCATTCGCGCGAGAGCATGGTGTTGCGTTTCGGGAGGACTTGAGTAACCAGGATTTGAATCCCTTGCGGAATCGGATTCGCCATCAGTTGCTGCCGCTTCTCCGTGAGCAGTTCAATCCAGCGGTGGAGCAGAACCTCCTTCGTGCTCAGGAAATCCTGTCGGAAGAACATCGCCTGATTTCCAAGATGGTCGGGGAGAGCCTGCAAGGATCGTCCCCTCCACCGTTTGAAGGGTTGCCGGCCGCCCACCAGCGTGAATGGCTGCGTCAGGAACTCTTGCGCCTCCGGGTGGTCCCTGAATTCGATCTCATTGAGCGATTGCGTCACGAACCCGATGGCACGCGGATGATGGTCGCGGACGCTCGATTGGTCTGCCGGGATTCATCCGGAAGGGTTCATGAAGGGCTCGCTCCTCAACTCGAATTTTCGCCGGAAGCTCGAGTTCTTGAGTTGGGTAACAGGCCCTTGCCTCTTCAGATTGAGTTTGGAGGGTATCGGATGGTTTTTGAGCAGGGAAGGCAAGGGGATCCCGAGTTTGACCCCGCTCGAATCGAGGGTCAGAGCGAGGTCTTCGACGCCGAACTCGTGGGGGACCGGATTCGCTTGCGATTCTGGCAAGCGGGGGATCGGTTTCAACCCATCGGGATGCCGCACAGCCTCAAATTACAGGATTGGTTCACCAACGAAAAAATCTCTGTCTCTGAGAGGCGTTCGCGGATCCTGGTGGAGAGTGCGCAAGGGGACTTGTTTTGGGTGGTCGGCATGCGAATCGGGGAGCGTTGCCGGGTGACCGAAGGGACGCTTCGGGTGATGAGAATTTCATGGGAAAGGCAACGATAAAATAGCGCAGCTTTTTTTTTGCTTTTTCTTTGAGGGTATCTCCATGATGAGGTGATGACATCGCCCCTCGCGATTCTTTGTTATGAAAAACTTCTGCCCGGTAGTCAGATGGTCACTCGCCTCGAGGATCTCTCCTATCGGGTGGAGGTTTTGAATGACTCCAGTGAGTTGCTGGCGGTGGCCGAGCGGAGTCGTCCTCTCGTCGTTTTGGTCGACATGGCGTCGCAAGAAAACGATGTTGCGCGGGACATCTCCGCCCTCAAGAACGGGGCTGATACTGGGCATATTCCGGTGCTGGCCTTTACCTCCCAAGAGGATGAAGAGGGACAACGAGGCGCGCGATCGGTCGGGGCTGACTTGGTTGCCGGTGAAGCAGCGATCCTGGATCAGTTGCCGTCCCTGCTGGATCATGTATTGGAACTAAAGGAGTCGTAATCGAAAATGGCAGTCGCTGAAGTCAAATTGGATCAAGGCATTCACATCATGCACTTGTTCTACCGGGTTGATCGAACGGTGTGGGACGACCAAATGGAGGGTGTTTCCGGCAATGTTCGGATACGGTTGGAGCGTTTGCTGAAGGAAAATGCAAATCCATGCCAACCCCGGATCGTGCCGTTTGTGAATGTGGGAGCCAAGGCGGACCTGGCGTTCATGATCTATGCCGCGGAACTTGGAAAACTGAGTGCGTTGCATCGGGAGTTGGAGTGTTGTTTTCCTGCCGACGCGATTGACCTGGTTTACAGCTACCTGAGTGTGACCGAGCTTCCCGAGTATGTGACGACCGAAGAGGATCTGAAGCGCATGATTATCGGGTCCGAGAACCTGGAAGAGGGGTCGGACGCTTTCGAGCAGCGGCTTGAGGTCTATAAGAAAAAGCAGAAGGAATATCAGCATTACCGACTATATCCCGAGCTTCCCGATTGGGAGGTCATGGGCTTTTATCCGATGAGCAAGCGTCGATCGGGGGCGGACAACTGGTATTCCTTGGATTTTGAAACGCGGAAGAGGATGATGGCCGGGCATGCCAAGGTGGGGCGGCAGTATGCCGGGCGGATTTCGCAATTAATCACCGGATCGACGGGGCTCGATGATTGGGAATGGGGCGTCACTCTCATGGCGCATCAGGTCGATGCGTTGAAGGAGATTGTTTACGAAATGCGCTTTGATGAAGTGAGCGCGCGCTTTGGTGAGTTCGGTCCGTTTTACGTGAACCTTCGCATGGAAATTTCCGATGCATGGGAACACTTAAAACTGTGAAAAACCTGTGCAAAAGTTTTCCATGTTTGAAAGTCGTTGATGGATGGAGAGTAACGTTGAGCTTCCGAACAAGGGCTTGACCTTAAAACATGGAAACGATTACGCTCCGATACGAATCCACAAGATTTTAGTTGTTACTATCTGTGTTGTTTTTTGGGTGTCAGATGAAGGCCCCGGGTAGTCGGATTGATCGCTTCTCCGACCGAAGAGTTTTAGTAGAAATCGATTCAGGAGACATGTGTAATGGCCAGTGGCAAAGTTAAATGGTTTGATAACAAGAAAGGGTTTGGTTTCATCATACAGGAAGAATCCGGGGCCGATATTTTCGTGCATCATTCAGCGATCAGTGGTGATGGTTTCAAGACGTTGAACGAAGGGGAAATGGTTCACTTTGAGATCATTCAGAGTGACAAGGGTTTGAAGGCTCAGAACGTTCAACGGGGCTACTGCGAGTAGCTTCGTATTCTTCCCAGTTAAGTTGTCCATGGGGTGTCCCTCCGGCGTTCTCATGTCAAGTTGCCGGGGGTTTCCTTGACGCCGGTGGTAGGTTCGGTAGTGACGGTGGGCATTAAGTGATCGCTTCCGTCTATCTTCACGTTCCCTTTTGTGCGAAGAAATGTGAGTATTGTGCGTTTTACTCGGAAGGGACGGATTCGGGTCGGATGGACCGGTTTGTCGCCGCGCTGATCAAGGAGATTGGACGGCATGCTGCGCTCGCGAACCCCAAGACCGTGTTCTTTGGGGGCGGTACTCCCACCTTGCTGACATTGGCTCAGTGGCGTCGGATCTTTGCTGCGTTGACGGCGGCGGGATGGACGAATGTTGAGGAGTTCACGATTGAAGGGAATCCGGCGACGATTTCATTGGACAAGGCGACGTTATTCCGTGACCACGGTGTGAATCGGTTTTCCATGGGGGTGCAATCCCTGGATGCGCCTCTCTTGGAACGACTTGGCAGGGTTCATACCCGGGAAATGGTCTTCCGTTCCGTCGACATTCTTCGTCGGGCGGGATTCGATAATCTGAATTTGGATCTGATGTTTGCCATCCCCGGCCAAACGATGGCGGTTTGGAGCTCGACTCTGGATGAAATCCTCGACCTCAAGAGCGAGCATCTCTCCTGCTATGAGGTGATCTATGAGGCGGACACGCCGCTTTACGAGCAATTACAAGCCGGAGCATTCGATGTTGACGAGGAACAGGCCTGTGAGATGTACGACCTGATGGTGGATCGGCTTGCCGCTCGAGGTTATCGTCAGTACGAAATCGCCAATTTCGCGAGGTCGGATGCCGACGAACGGGATGATCAACCGCGGCGGGCCTGCCGCCATAACATCAACTACTGGACCGGAGGGGAGTATCTTGGTTTGGGACCGGCCGCAGCCGGACATCTCCAGGGACAACGTTATCAGAATTGGGCCAATACCGACCTCTACTGTCAGGCCATTGAGGCCGATCGGCTTCCCCGGGATGGAGGGGAAAGGCTCAACCCCCTTGCCAAGGCATCGGAGTCGGCTGCGTTTTCACTCCGAATGAATCGGGGGATCGACCTGCGGGGTTTCGAAGATCGAACTGGATTTCGCCTGGAGCAAACCTGGGCTCGAGAACTCGAAACCTTAGTGGTCAATGGTTGGGCCGAGCACGCGGAGGGGTGTTTTCGTCTGACCCGTCGTGGGTTGCGCTTTGCCGATGCCGCGGGAGCGGAATTGCTCAAGGGCTAACCCAAAGGAGGGGCGGCTATTTCTCCTCGAGTGTGACTTCTCCCTGCCAATCGTCGGAAAGCGTGGCGGGATCCAACGACTCGAGTTGGCGGAGATAGAAAGCAGAGGGCCCATCGCCGGAGGCTCGTTCGGCCTGCGACTGCTTGAATGCTCGGATAGCTCCTTCGAAATCCCGGCCATGAAAGGCCTGCAAGCCACTGTTGAAATGCTCCAGGCACGATTGGGGGATCGAGGTTTCATCGTGGGTGGGATCGAGGACTTCCAACACCTCAACCGTGCGCTCAAACCCTTTGAGTCGAAACCGGCCCAGTGCCCGGGTCTGAATGTGTGGAGCGGCTGCGGTTCGGGTCTCTCGGGAAATCAGAATGCGCGTTCCCAGGTATTTGTTTAAGCCCTCCAGACGGGAAGCGAGATTGATATTCTCGCCAATGGCGGTGTAATCGACTCGATTGGCGCTCCCGAAATTACCGACGTCCGCGGAACCGGTGTGGATGCCCACTCGAGTATGGACCGGCTTGCTTTCACTGAATCGATAGGGTTGCCGTTGGATTTGGATGGCGGCCTGGCAGGCACGCGTGGCATGATCGGATTGAGGTTCCGGGGCATTCCAGAAGGCAAAGATGGCGTCGCCGATATACTTCACGACCGTGCCGTCGGTCGCGTGAATCCCGTTGCTGACGGTGGTTTCAAAGTAGCCGTTCATGAGATCGGCGAGTTTGCTGGAATCCATCCCCTCGGAAAGGGAGGTAAACCCCTCGATGTCGCTGAACAGGATGGAAAGCTCCTGCTTCTCGGCCCCTGGCTTGAGGAAGTTTTCGTCCGGCCGACTGGCAAAAGCTTTGACCAGTTTGGGTGAAAGATAGGCGCGGATCGATTGTTCAAGAAGCTGCTTTTGAACATACAGCTTGAGGGAGTTGAACAGCACTGAAAAGCCCCAAGCGAGGGGGATTTGAATCGCGAGGGTAATGGCCCATGGGAACCAGAGGCGGTGGGCCCAGTGCAGGTAGTGTGCGACCCAGAAGACGATCAGGGCCGCTCCGATCGCAGACAAGGTGGCGGCGACGGGACGCAGCAATACCAATCCGCTTCCCAAAAAGAAACTTGTGAGTAGAAAGTAAATCAACTGAGTTTTTTTGGGGATTTCATTGAGCCAATCCCCGCGCAGCAGGTTGAGGAGAATGGTCGCATGAACCTCGGCCCCGGCGATGAACTTCCAATGCTCTCCGGAGAGCCCCCAGGTGGACCAAGGGTGTCGGAGTTCGTCTTTTCGCTCCCCCGAATTGTAGGTCTTCAGATGAGCCCCGATGTAGACGATCTTATCTTTGAAGAGGGGTTCAGAGCGAGCGTGGTCGCCAACCACCTCCGAGAATGAAAACCAGGGGAGGCTTCGAGGAGGGCCGTAGTAGTTTACCCAGCGTGGTTGAACTCGGTTATTCTCGTCGTCGGTGAGTTCCAAGCCGAGGAATTGGGCGGTGGACCACGTGAGGCTGCTGATCAGCTCGCCTTTGCCGGATTGATGCAAATGGCGACGTACTTGGAAATCGGGGTCGTATTGGAGGGCCGAATAGCCGATGTCCGCACAGACTTCATCAAACAGTTCGTAAGGAAGAATCGGTTCGCTGAGCTGGCTTGATTCTTTGCCTCCGAGTTCGTTCTTGATGAGATCGATGGCCAGAATCACCTTTCCGTTTTCAGCGATTGCTGTGGCAAACGTTTGATCGATCTCGGGGTTTCGGGGAGAGGGATCGGCAAAGACAATATCGAACACCACCGCTCGTGCCCCCTCAGCGCTCAGGCGTTTGACGAGCTCCGTATGGTGGTTGCGATCCCAGGGGGCGTTGTAGGGTTGCCCCAGGTCTTGGTGCGATCGGTCATCGAGGTAGACCAAGACGACATCATTGGGGACGGTTTCCGGTCGCGGCACGAATGGGGTGAAGATCGACGGAGTCAGGTAAGGTTGATCAAAACTCAGGTGCTTGAGGGATTTGGACAGGGAGAACTCGAAATCCCAAACGATAAGGGTGACCGTCGCCGAGAAGAGAAAACTCAGGACGATGCCGATCCGATTACGCTGCCAATCGATACGCGGGTTCACCTGCGGGGCTTCCTCTTCACGTAGCAGAGGAGGGGAAACTTAGAAATTGAATCTCAGGCTGGCAACAAACATTCGTTCCCGGGGGAGCTCCTGGTAGAGATTGAGCGGGTTGAGTTGATAATCGTTGTCGGTCAGATTGAGGATCCCGACCTGAACCTGAGCCCGGCGCTGCGCAAACCGGTAACCGGCAAACGCATTGATCTGCCAAAAGTCATCGCCTGGAAGACGGGGGGTATAACCCCGATTTGTTTGTCGGGACCAAACGGCGTCCCACTGCATGTAAACACCGGATTCATGATTGTAGCGGGCGTAGCATCGAACTTGATGGAGAATCGCTTCCAGATTTTGCGCCGCCGATGCCAGGACGGCGGTGGGGATTTCGGGAAGCCGTTGATCCAGGTTGGCCTGGCTGACCCGGTAGGTGGCTCCGATTCCCAGATCCCTGGCCACGAGTTGATCAAGCGTGACGAGAAGCGAGCGCTCCTCGAACTCAAGGGTTTGCGGGGTTGTGGTGGGCGTCGCGGGGAGCGAATCAAATTGAAACACCCCCTGTTGGCGTTCCCCGTCGGACCGAAGGACCTCGGCGGCGACACTCAGATAAGTTTGGGATGGAAATTGTTGATCCCAGGCCAGCCCCAGGGTTTCGAATTGACTCCCCGGGACGAGTCCCACCACTGATTCTGGAATAAGGCTCCGGAAGGCATGGTTGAAGCCGCCCAATTGGGTCGGTTCAAGCCGGATGCTGTTGTCGAAAAACACACCGCCCAGCGATTGGGTGTATAAGCCACGAAGGGCGGTTCCTTGGATGGGCTCCCATCGAAAACCGACTTTGGGGGAGACCAGGGATTGCGATTCCTGTCCGGCGGACAAGGGAGGTATCTCGCTATTGAGGGGGTAATCGAGATGATCATAGCTGATCCCGCCCCATAGTTGGAGGGGGTCGAGGATATTCCAGCCATAGTAGGCATAGGTGTTGAATCGTTCGAGCGATTGGTCAAATCCATGGTCCACCGGGGGATTGGCAAAGATGGGGGGGAAGGCAATCGGGCTGCGGCCGAGTGTCGCCTGAGAGTCGATGTCGGCCCACTGGTAGCGGGTTCCAATGATCAACGAGTGAGATCCGGTCTTCAAGAGATGTTGAAGCTCTCCGGAATATCCCTCCAGCGCTCGGGTGTAGTCCAGATCGAACCGAAGGGGAGTGACGCCAGTGACGGCCCCCGTTGGGTTCTTGCTGAGCGTGGTCACAATAGCGGTTGGGTCGGTCCGAGTGAGTCGGTCGTCGAAACGGCTGGCGAGAAACAAGGTATGACTGCCCGGATGCCATTCACGATGATAACCGATGAACAAAATGGGTTCCTTTACTTCAGTGACCCGTTGAGTCGTGCTCGCGGCAGCTTGTGAGTAATACTGGGCGACGTCGCCGGACTCGTAGTCTGAGTAAACGGTCTGGACCAGAAGGCTGTCCTGCTCGGTCAGATTGAACTTGGCCTTGGCCCAGACCGCCAGTCGTTCAAAGTCGTTGTTCGGTCGCTGTCCCAGTTCCGTCCGGTAGTCGACATCGAGGGAGTAGCTGAAGTCGTCGAAGTTCCCGTACTGGGAGGATGTTTGCTGCCAGTCGCCGTTGCTGAAGTAATCCGTGTGAGAGCTGTAACCGAAGCCATTGCGGTCAAAGAGACGGGAATACTCGTGGAGGGAGATGTTTTGAGAGAGCGGCGCGGCCCCCACCGGGGCCAGGAGATTGGCCAGGAACAGTTCGCTCGCCCAAGGTGTCTCGTATCGGAGATTGATTTGCTTGGGATCCCGCAAGGGATCATAGCTGCTGGCCAGAAAGAGATGCGCCGAGGGGTTGGTGATATCAAAGTCAACGGCCCTTGAAGCCTCCCGCCGGCTCAATTCCAACATGTTGGCATCGCGATAAACACTGGCGAGATTGGCTGCCCGAACCGCCTGATCCTGATCGAGCAGATACCGTGATCGAAAGAGTCCTCGGTTATCGTTCAGCTGCTGCGACCGCTGGAGATCAGAAACGGCCTCGTTGATTCGATTTTCTTGTTTCTTCACCAGCGCGCTATAGAGCCATGCAGTTGGGTCGTTGGGATCCAGGTCCTGTGCCCGAACCAGGTCTTTAAGGGCCAACTCATTCAAGTTCTCCGTGCTATAGGCCTTTCCGAGATAGCCTCGGAACAGGGCCCGCTGAGGCTCGAGAATGGCGGCCATCTGGAGGGCTTGCCGGCCGGCCTCGGTCTGGCCTCTCTTGAAATGAATGAGGCCTTTTCCAAGCCAGCCATTGCCTAATCCTTCATCCAGATCAATGGCCTGAGCGAAGGCGGTCTCGGCTGATTCCAAGCGGTCGAGCGCCAAGTCGACGAAGCCGAGAAGGGCAAAGAGTTGGGCGTTCTCCGGGTGAAGCCGTCGGGCTTGTTTGATCGACTGTTGGGCGGAGTCGTGCCGGCCCATGCCGAATTCAAGTTCAGCCCGCCTGACCCAAGCGTAGCCAAAATCGGGAGCCTCCTCGAGACTCTTCAGGATCGCTTGCAAGGCGGATTCGAGGTCGTGCCGCGATTGGTGCCAATAGGATATGGCCAACCAATGAGTCGCCGATGATCCCTCTCGAACCGGGTTTGATGCAGGCTGGTTCTGGATGGCGGCGAGAAACACATCGAGAGCCGTGGTCAGGGGATGCGTTGATTCATTTGTCAAAAGCTGCCGAACGCCATCAATCTGGCCCGCAGCAAGTTCGACGGTGGCAGCGTAGAATTGACCGCCGATCGAGGGATAGGCCCCGTCTTCGGGGAGCTGTTGCAAGGCGAGTGATAGGTTGCCCCGTCGATAGGCCTCGAGGCTCGCTCGGAGCTGGTTCCGTTCATCCGGGGAGAGGTCCAAATCAGGAAGGTGGATGAGACATGGATAATAAAGCGTCCACTGGATGGTGTTGAGCGCATCGATGGCCGCGACCGTTCGGGGGCGTTCACCGGGAGCCACAATCCCACGTTCCCCGCTCACAAGGGTCGTCGAACCGAGCTCGGATGAAAGGAAGACTTCACCGTCCAACATCGTCACCTCAGTGGATCCATCGGCAGCCACGGTGAGGTCAAATTCAGTGCCACGGATGGCACCTGACGTGATCGGCGTGCGAAAATTGATTTCGGTCGGATTCTCGCGACTGAACAGATAGCTTGATCCCGACCGCAGATCGAGCGTGGCCTTGCTGGAGTTGGCGGTTGGCGCTTGAATCACCAAGTTCGACAGTTGGCGTATTCGCAGCATACTCTTGTCGGACATCTGGACGGTTGCTCGGCTTCGTCGGCCGGTACGGACCCGGTTGCCGGTGTTGAGCACCTGATTGGTCCTCCCCGCCGTCCAGTTTTCGCCGCGGTCCGTCGAGATTTCGACCCGACCGCTCAAGGAGATCAAGCGGGCCAATTCCGAAGGGGGACGGGTCTGGGATTGGCTTTCGGGAATGATCGATCGCCCCAGGAAGGCGAGGCACGACAGTGCCAAGGCGAGGGAGAACGATCGGCGTCGTCGGATCACATCTCCTTTCATTGGTCTTTGTTTCCTGTTTCGATTCATCAGTGAGGACGAGACTACTCCGATTGTTGGCATGGAACAACCCTCCCGCAGCATTCCGGTTCGGAGAGGCTCCTCCACGGGGCCATTTAACCATTCGACCCATTTCGATCGGAATCCGGATCTCGTCGCTTGGATCATCCCTCGCAGGAACGAGACAAGCAGGAAGCGAACCAGAAAGCGATCGTCCATTGGTTGATTCTGCATTTGAGCGCTCTGGTGCGGAGAGCGGGGCGCTTCGAACCTTGGGGGTGGAATAAATCTTGATTGGGGTTCTGTCCCCATTTCGAACGGGTGGTGCCAAACGCCTGGTCGACCGGCGATGCCTGGTGGTTTTGAAGTAGTCATCTTCCGTTGAAGCTGCTACGCTCCCGTCCAGAACCGGTTCAGGGTGCGTTGATGAAGAATATTTTGGTCACAGGCGGTGCGGGATTTATTGGGTCCAATTTGGTGTTGGCATTGCAGGAACGATATCCGGATGCCTGGATCGTGGTGGTTGATGATTTCCGTTCGGGGGATTTTCGGAATCTGCAATCTTACCGAGGCGACATCGTGGCGGCGGATGTTTCCCGGTTAGATTTCGGACGGCAATTCTCCAGGATGACGTTTGACGCGATTTTCCACCAGGCGTCGATCACGGACACCACCGTGCATGATCAGCGACTTCAGGTGCACGACAACGTCGAGGGATTTCGTCGGATTCTCGAATTCGCCGCTCCCAATCTGACTCCCGTGGTCTACGCATCGTCTGCCGCGACCTATGGGACCAGACGCACGGTGATGCGGGAAGATATGGCGCCGGAGCCCGCCAACGTCTATGCCTTTAGCAAGGTTCAGCTGGATCACCTTGCCCGGGCATTTTCAAAGCAGTATCTGGCATGGCGGATTGTGGGGCTTCGTTATTTTAATGTTTATGGTCCCCATGAGGCCCACAAAAACGCGGCGTCGAGCATGATCTTTCAGCTCTACTCCCAAATGGTTTGCGGGAAGCGGCCGCGGGTCTTTGCGGGGGGCGAGCAGAAGCGAGATTTTGTCTCTGTCACGGACGTCGTTGATTTGACCATTCGGGCCGTCGAGGCACCGGCGAGTGGGGTCTACAATTGTGGCTCCGGGGTCGCTTATTCCTTTAATCAGGTCATTGCCTCGCTCAACGAGTGTTTGGGGACGAATTTGGAGACAGATTATTTCGAGAATCCCTATCGGTTCTATCAGCCCCATACCGAAGCGGATATGTCACGAGCGAAGCGGGATTTTGGATTTGTGCCCCAGTATCATCCAAAGGCTGGCATCGCCCATTATGTGGAGACGCTCAAGAGTGCCGACTCGGCATGGGTGACCGATTGATCCACCAGCGGCCCCATCCCGAAATGGACGGGCCGGTTCTGGCCCGCCGTCGAAGGCGGATCGTTGGGGGGGGGCTCGGGGTGTTGACGGCTCTGGTGCTGTTGGGTGCCTCCACTCAAACGAGTTTTTTTGGCCGCTGGATTCTTCGTTCGCAGGGGTTCCCGTCGGAGGGAATGATCGCCTCGGCTGAGTCGTTTCGTTTGGTGGGGGGGAGTCGTGTGGTTGCGACCGGTTTGAAGGTGGTAGCGTCGGGAGGCGAGTCGGTTTTCGAGTGTGATGAACTGAACTGCGTCGTCAACCTTTGGGATTGGATGCGAGGCCGGCTCTCGTTGAATTCGCTTTCCATCAAGGGCGGATCGCTTGAGATCTTCACCCCACTCGAGGGAACCGGTGCGGCCGCGCGCTTGTGGGCGCTCTTGGCGCGGGACCGAACGAACCCTCGGAGACCCCTTGAGGGGGTGCGGTTGGGACGGGTGGTCCTGGAGGAGAGCCAGGTGCGCTTTCGTTGGGAGCGGTGGCCTGGCGCTGGCATCGAACTGAGGCAACTCAACGTGAAAGGGGGATCGTTCACCCCGGGACGCCCGAGCTCTTGGAGCGTGTCGTCCGTCATGAAAGGTTGGAGTCAGGCCGATGAGAGCATCAGCCTTCAGTGGGGAGGTGACGTCAGGGCCACGTTGTTGGACAGTGGAAGGCCCGTTTCGTTGGAGGGAAAGATTGATCTGAGTGATTTCGATGGATCGGCGCAGTTTTCGGGGATGAACGGCGTAAGGGGGGCGTTGACGATCGCCCTGACGCCCTCCGAGGTTGCCTCCTCGGGGCTGGAGTTGTTGCGGGGCGAGGAATCAATCGCTTTGATTAAGGTTCAGGGTCCCTTCGATTCTCGTCGCCTGGAGGGGCGACTCGACATCGAGACTGGGGTGCTCTCCCGCCCTTTTCTCAACATGGCCTCCTTGGTCACCGGGTTGGATTTTGGTTCCAGCAAGGTTCAAGGGGCGGCCACCCTCAATAGTGCCTTTGGTGGAAATGTCGTGTCAATGCGCGGCGAGTGGTTGGGGCGAGAGGTCGAGGTGATCAAGGGCGATAAGCGGACGCCTAGACTGGCGTTGGATGGGAAATACGCCTTTCGACTCGATCGCTCGGATCAGTCCCTTCTGGTTCGGTCATTCCATCTCGGTGCGACGCGCCAAGGGGTTGAATGGGGGAGGGCCCGGTTGGGTTCTCCGGTGATCTTTCGTTGGGGGGATACTCGTCCGGGGATCAAGGCGCCTGAGTTCACCCTTCGGGTCAACGACGTTAATATGAAGGCTTGGGCCTGGGTTTTTGGGGGTGACCTTCCTTCCTCGCGGCTGTCGTTGAATGCCTTGACCACCATCGGGCGAGATGGCCTGAAGATCGTCTCGGGGGTGAAAGGTCGCGCGGTGGATATGGTGTTGAGGGATGCGCTCGGGAATGCGTTCACCTCGGAGCTTGAGTTTGATCTCGTCTGTGAGCTTGAGGATCTAAAACGACTGTCGGTCACCGAGCTGGGCTATCATTGGCGCTCAGATGGCCTTGAACGACTCGAAGGGGATGGGGCGTTCTCCATCCAGTGGCCTGGGGGGGGCTACAGCGGGCAACTGACGTCACGGGGCGCGTTGCCCTGGTTGATCTGTCGTTCGGGACGTGACGCGGTGAAGCTCGAAACGGGCCGCCTGGAGACCATGGTCCGAGTCAATGGGCGGGAGAATGAA
>DEAY01000349.1:12184-16933 GCA_002348345.1 Verrucomicrobia bacterium UBA2970 | reverse complement strand
GTGTGCGGCAGGTAGAGAAAAAACGGCCGGTCCTGATTCGTCTCAATGAATCTCACGGCTTCATCGGTATAGCGCCGGGTCAGCGTGGTCTGGTCAACCGGCGCCTCAATGACCCGTTCCTGATCCAATAGGGGCAGGGGCGGATCTCCCCGACGGGCGCTCTGCATATCATTGGAATAAGGAATCCCGTAGTAGCGATCAAAGCCGTGTCGAGTGGGTAAATGCTCCGGTTGATCTCCCAGGTGCCACTTCCCGATGCAGGCCGTTGCATACCCACGTGCCCCGAGCGCTTCGGCGAGGGTGATTTCGGAAGGATGCAACCCGCGCCGACTCCGAGGAATCAGCACCCAATGTTCGGTGGCATCCTCGTGCATCCCAACACGCTGCGCGTAACAGCCCGTCATCAAACTGGATCGTGATGGCGTGCAGACCGGGCTCGACGAATAAAAATGGGTAAACCGCATCCCCTCCCTGGCAATTCGATCCACCGCCGGCGTCCGATGTTTCCTCGAGCCGTAGCATCCCAGGTCGCCGTAACCCAGGTCATCGCAAAAAATAACAATGAAATTGGGCATGGCCGCCGCCAACGACCCGGAAGTCAACATCAACAGGAGAAGCCGATACATGGGCATGGCCCAACTCTAATGATCGCGTCCCCATCTAACAAGCTCCCCCTCTCCGTATCCTGAAACGATCGCGCGGCCTCCCTGAGATGCCCCCCAAAGCTCCGAATGCCACCCGGCATGATGCGGCCAGGATTGGCTGGCATCCCCCCGCCATTGATCCTAGGCTCCCAGCATGAGCCGCCGACTTCCAACGGTCCTTCTGACCTGTTTGCCGCTCATGCTTCCTCTTGACGCTTCAAGCCAATCGCTTCCCACGCCGGCGCCCGCCTCGGTTGACCGGTTCCTCGGAACCCACTGCCTTGATTGCCACGACCGCGAAACCCGCAAGGGGGGACTCGATCTCGAATCCCTCGACCTGGATGTCTCCAAGCCCCAGAACTTCTCCACCTGGGTGCTGATTCACGATCGGGTTCTGAACCGTGAAATGCCACCGGAGAAGGCGCAGCAACCGCTACCCCCAAATCGCGAACAGTTTCTGGCTACCCTTTCGACGTCGCTCCGTCTTGCCGACGCGACTCGAATCCAACACAACGGCCGCGCCAGAATTCGTCGTCTCAATCGATACGAGTATGAGAACAAACTACGTCACGTCCTCGAGGCACCATGGCTCATGATTGCCGAAGAGCTCCCCGCCGATGGCATCAAACATCTCTTCAGCAAATCAGGGGAAATCCTCGATGTTTCCCATGTCCAGATGGAACAATTCCTCAAGGTTGCCGAGTCGGCAATCCGCACGGTCATGGGAACGGTTGCCTACCCGAGGACCCGGAAAAAATACTATGCGCGGGAGGAACCCGTCATGCAGGGCTACTTACGCTACCGCTGGAGCCAGAGTGCCGCCACCCGTGCCGCCATCCCGCTCCTGGGCACGACTCCAGAGCCAGAAGTCGTACGTGGAAATCAGCCCGTCACGGTCGGCAGCGCGGATCCTGAACGTCGAGAGAGGGAGGCGTTCGGCTTTGTCTCCGGCACCTACACCGCGACCACCAAATACGACTTCACTCGAATGCGGGTTCCGATCGATGGCCGCTACCGCCTCCGACTCAAGTCCTATTCCTTCACCGCCGGTCCCAATGGCCGGAGCGGGGGGGACGACCACGGTCTGTCAGGAGGACGCCCTGCCTGGTGGCGCCCGAGTCGCACCGAGGCGTTTCCCGGAAAACGAAGCGAACCCGTGACTCTCTACGCTCTGGCAGAAAGTGGCGACAGTCGCTGGCTGACCACCTACGACACCCACCCTGAACCCACCGTCGTTGAACGAACCGTCGTGCTCAAAGAAGGCGAAGGACTTCGCCCTGACGCCGCCCGTCTGGTTCGCACCCGACCCGGGTGGAAAGGCAATCCGAACGCCACGGCCGAAGGCGTCCCCGGCGTCGCGTTCAACTGGCTCGAGGTGGAGGGACCCCTTCATTCGAGCTGGCCGCCTCCGAGTTTTCAGGCACTCTTTGCGGACACCCCATTCGCCATCGACGACGCCCACTCGGTCCATCTTGAGACGACCAACCCGGACTTGACCGCACATGATCTGATTCAACGCTTCATCCCCAGGGCCTTCCCGAACGCTTCTCACCCCGCTTCCCTGACCGAAACCTATCACCAACTCTATCACCGCGGGCGAGCACTCGGCGAATCGTTCACCGACGCCATGGTGATGACCTTTGCCGCCGTCCTCTGTTCGCCGGAGTTTCTTTACTTCGATTTGCGACCCGGGACCCTCAGCCCCTCTCAACTCGCGACCCGCCTGGCCTATTTCCTTTGGGAAAGCCCCCCCGACCGGGGCCTCATGGATCGCGTCGACCTTCTCGATCCTGCCGTCATCACACGCGAAACGGATCGACTGCTTGACCACCCCAACTCACAACGCTTTCGACGGCTCTTTCTTGATCACTGGCTCGATCTGCGGGACGTCAACGCCAACACACCCGACGCCGAACTTTACCCTGATTACTATCTTGACGATCTCCTCACCGAATCCTCGCTCCGTGAAACGCGGCTCTTCTTCGACACGTTGCTCGATCAGGATCTGCCTGCCCGAAATCTGGTGAGTTCAGAATTCACTTACCTCAACGAGCGCTTGGAAAAGCACTATGGCCTTCCCCCAACCGAAGGGGTGGGACCACGCCGGACCGCCCTGCCCAAAGCCAGCCACCGGGGCGGTCTCCTGACACAGGCCAGCATTCTGAGAGTCACGGCGAACGGAACCACCACCTCTCCCGTCATTCGGGGGGCCTGGATCATGGAACGCATCCTCGGCCTGAGCATCCCGCCGCCGCCTTCCGGCGTTGCCGCCGTCGAACCCGATACTCGGGGGGCCACCACCATCCGGGAACAACTCGATCAACACCGCGAGGAATCCTCATGCCAAGCCTGCCATGCCCAGTTCGACCCGGTTGGGTTCGCGCTCGAGAGTTTTGATATCGCTGGCGCGTGGCGCGAGCGATATCGGGCCGTCAATGCGGAGCGAGAACCCGTTGAAGGCCTCGGGAAGAACGGTCACCGATTTGTCTTTCACTACGCCCAACCCATCGACAGCAGCGGTCAACTTCCCGGTGGCGAATCCTTTTCCGACATCAAGGCGCTCAAGGCCCTCCTGGCAGGCCAGGAGCGTCGAATCGCCCGAAATCTCGTGCATCGACTCATCGCCTACGCGACGGGCGCTCCCGTCGGTTTCAGCGACCGCCCTGAAGTCGAGGCGATCCTGGATCACAATGCTCCGGACTACCCAATCCGTTCCTTGCTCCATGGGGTGGTTCAAAGTAGCTTGTTCCGCATCAAGTAAGATGAAGACAGACCAGTACGGCATGGATCGACGTCGCTTCCTCCGCGGGACCGGCGTGGCGTTGGCTCTCCCCATGCTCGAAACATTTCGCCCCAAACGTCTCCTGGCTGAATCGATGGGGGCTCCCCGCCGGATGCTGGCGATCTGCAACAATCTGGGTGTCCTCTCGGACCGGTTCTTTCCTGAAACCGCAGGACGCGACTACGCGCTCTCACCTTATCTCAAGCAACTCGCGGCTCATCGTCACGAGATGACTGTTCTCAGCGGAGTCTCCCATCCGGGTGTCGACGGCTCCCATTCGTCCGATGTCTCCTTTCTGACCGCGGCCCCGCACCCAGGCGGAGGCGGGTTTCGGAACACCATTTCCTTGGATCAATTCATCGCTCGAGACATTGGGCACCTGACGCGCTTCCCCTCCCTCACCCTCGGGGTCAACGCTAAGGCGGGACGAAGAAGTCTCTCCTGGACGGAATCCGGCGTCCTCATTCCATGTGAAAACAAGGCCTCGGACGTTTACAAAAAACTCTTCCTCCAAGGAAGCCCGGCAGAGATTGAACGGCAAATACAGCGATTGAAACTCGGTGAGAGCATCATGGACACCGTCGCGGAACAATCAAAGGCCCTCAACCGGCACCTTGCCCAGAACGATCGGGACCGACTCGACCAGTATTTCACCGCCGTTCGCAACGTCGAGCGACGCCTCGCCAAGGCCCAGTATTGGGAGCGCCTCCCCAAACCGAAAGCCCCCATCGCGGAGCCCGTCGACCCGAGCGATCGGAGTGAGTACATGGAAATGACCCGACTGATGTATCAAATGGCCCGCCTGGCCTTTCAAACCGATTCCACCCGAGCCATCACCCTTCTCCTTGATAGCAGCAACTCACCCACCATCAAGGTCGACGGCACTAAAATCACGGACGGTTATCATAATCTTTCTCATCACGGCAAGAACGAGAAAAAACTCGCTCAGTTAGATGCGATTGATCGAGCTCACATGGGGCTCCTCGGAGAATTGTTCGACGGCTTGAAGGAGACGACTGAAGGCGGAGAATCCCTTTTCCAGAATACTGCCGTCATTTACGGGAGCAATTTTGGGGATGCCAACAAACATACCACCGACAACATGCCCATCCTGTTTGCTGGGGGGCGTTTCCGTCACGGACAACATCTTTCCTTCGATCGAGAAAACAACTATCCACTGCCCAACCTCTTCGTCAGTCTCATCCAAAGCATGGGCCTTGAGCACGACCGCTTCGCCACCTCAACCGGAACGATGCGAGGTTTGGAGATGGTGGGGTAGTCCGAGCAATTACTTCCCATCCCACAAAAGGTGGGGCGAGCGGC
>DEAY01000349.1:0-11851 GCA_002348345.1 Verrucomicrobia bacterium UBA2970 | reverse complement strand
CGAGCGGCTGGAGGCCGCTCCTTTCCAATCAGACTCAAGGCCCAGCCACATTCCTGAACAAGTGCCACGCTCTAGGGATGCCATTCGTCGCACCCAATCAAGAATCACGACTGGAGGAGTCGCTCACGCTTGAAGAAGGCAGCCAACGGACGCCTTGGCTCGGAGGGACGCTCGCCCCACTCGCTCATCCAGATCCCCCCCCCACCTCAGGGCTTGCCCAAGGCTTCTCAAACCCTTCAAATAAATCGCGTTCACCAATTGAGAGCTATGAAGTGGTTTCTTCCAATTTTACTCGCCTGTAACCTGGTTGCCGTCGCCGCTCGCGTCCCCTGGACCTCCAGCACGATCAAAGGCTCTCCCGAACCACCTGCCCCCTACACCGTAGAACGGCTCTACCGCGAACTGGATATCCAACGCCCTGTGGAATTCATGTTCGCACCCGGGAGCCGAGACCTCTTCATCGCAACCGAACGGGCCCAACTCTGGCATATCGATACCTCCACCTCGCCAGCAAGCCAATCCCTCGTCGCCGAGATGAAAGATTACCATCAACCCCTCGGCAGCATCTTGGGCTTTGCCTTTCATCCCGATTTCGAAAACAACCGCTACCTTTTCATCAACTACAATGAACCTGGCGAACGCGATCTAGGAGCACACATCGCCCGCTTCGAGGTCACCCGAGAACGCCCTTACCAGCTGGTTGAAGGGAGCAAAAAGGTCCTCCTGCGCTGGCCTTCCGGAGGTCACAACGGTTGTACGCTGGCGTTCGGTAGGGATGGCCATCTCTATTTCTCAACCGGTGACGGAGCGGTTCCCGATCCACCCGATAGTCGCTACTACACCGGCCAGGACAACAGCGACATCATGGGTTCCATCCAACGCATCGACGTGGATCGACAGGCCGATGGCCTGCCATACGCCATCCCGGCGGATAATCCTTTTGTCAACATGAAGAACACTCGCCCCGAAATCTGGGCCTTTGGATTTCGCAACCCCTTCCGGATGGCCTTTGACCAACGCAGTGGGGAACTCTGGGTCGGCGACGTCGGTTGGGAACAATGGGAAATGATCTATTGGATTCGACGCGGAGGCAACTACGGCTGGGCGGCCACCGAAGGCCCCAATCCCAACGTCCTCCCCGACATTGAACGGGGACCGGGCCCGATCCTGCCTCCCATGGTCGCTCACTCCCACAATGAAGCCGCCAGCATCACCGGTGGCCAGGTGTATTATGGAACCCGTTACCCTGATCTCTTCGGCGCCTACATTTACGGAGACTGGGAAACCGGTCGCCTCTGGGCGCTTCGCAACCGGGCCGATCAACTCGTCTCCCATCGGGAACTCTGTGATACGTCCCTCAAACCCGTTTCCTTCGCCCTCGATCCGGAGGGGGAACTTCTCATTCTCGACCACAACAGCGGCATCTATGGTCTGATCCCAAATCCTTCGGCCAACGACTCCGAGTCCTTTCCTCGCCAGCTTAGCCAAACCGGCCTTTTTACCTCGACCGAAGATCAACAACCGGCAGCCGGCGTCATCTCATACCAACCCACGGCCGCCATGTGGCAAGACTACGCGAGTTCGAACTGGCTTCTTGCGATCCCCGGCACTGGCGCCATGGCAACCCGCGGGGGAGTGCAAGACATCGCCGGAGCGAATTGGTTCTTTCCCACCAATACCGTCCTCGCCAAAACGATCTCTCTCAAGATGGATCTCAATGATCCCACGACTGAGCGTCCCATCGAAACCCAACTTCTCCATTGGAACGGACAAGCCTGGAATCCCTACACCTACCGCTGGAATGCCGATCAATCAGACGCCAAACTCGTATCCAAAGACGGCACCTCGGATCGCTTCACCGTGACCGACTCGACAGCACCAGGAGGACTCCGTCAGATCAACTGGCGTTTCCACTCTCGGAGCGAATGCCAACGTTGCCACAATGTTTGGGCAGGAGAACCGCTCACCCTCAATGAGTTTCAACTCGGAGGCGGTGAGACCAGCGAAATGGAGCGGCTCATCACGGCCGGGGCCATGCAGGCTTCCGAGGAGCTTCGACCCAGCCGCGGAGGCAGGAATCGACCAAACAACCAGCTCGTCAACCCCTACGACGAATCGCAGCCATTGCAATCACGCGCCAGGAGTTGGCTCCACGTCAACTGCGGCAACTGCCATGCCTTTGGAGCAGGGGGGGGGATTGCCGCCCAGTTCGATCTCAAGAAGCCCCTCGCCGACGCTCGAGCCCTCGATACCGATCCCACGCGGGGTGACTTCGAGCTGGGCAATGCCAAAATCCTCGCCTCTGGCGATCCCCATCGCTCGACCGTCGTCTACCGAATTAGCACTGAAGGTGCTGGGCACATGCCGCATATCGGATCGCGTTTGGTAGACGAGACCGGCGTTCAGATCGTGATGGATTGGTTGGCCTCGCTACCGAGCAACCAGCCGGATCCGACACGAGACGAGCTAAATCAGCAGGCGGCCGAAACCGTCGCCGGGCCTACCGAAGATCGAATCACCAAACTTCTCTCCAGCACCCGCAGCAGCCTTGCCCTCATGCATGCCGCGTTGCAGTCGCCCCAGAGTGATGCCATCAGAACAAAGACCGCTCAGATAGCAAAGGAGCATGACAAGGTCCTGGTTCGCGAATTGTTCCAGCATTGGCTGGCTCCCGACGAACGACGTGACACCTTGGGTCGCGATGTCCAGGCCCGAGTGATCCTCAAGCTCCAAGGTGATGCCGCCCGGGGCCAAGAACTGTTTTTCGGAGCCTCGCAATGTTTCACCTGCCATCAGCTCAATGGTCGAGGCCGAGCCTTCGGTCCCGATCTGATCCAGTCCGCTGCCCGTTACGATCGCACCACTCTGCTTGATCATATTCTCAATCCATCGAAAACGGTCGCGCCAGAGTATCGAACGGTTTCCATCACTCTGAACGACGATACCGAAGTCTCTGGCCTGGTCCTCGAAAACTCGGAAACCGAAACCCTCCTGGTCGATGCCGCGTTGAACGAGCATCGGATTAAGAATAACCAAATCTTCGATCGATTCGAATCCAGCCTCTCCGCCATGCCTGAAGGCCTGCTCGCCACCCTGACGGCTCAAGAAGCCGCCGATCTACTCGATTACCTCGTTTCTCTTAAACGCTAAGTTCTGCTACCGATCATCGAGGCCGATCGAGCGGAGTGAGAGCCTACTCCCCCAATAAAACTCGACCGTTCACAATCACAGTCCAATTCCCGTTACAGCTCCATCACCGAGTTAGGAGCGGCCCTAAAGAAACCGGGTTCAGATGACCATGCTTTCATCAATGCCTCCTTCACTGACTTCAACCGCCACCAGCAAATGCCCAGAATGATCATATCTATCTGCCCTCCTTCAATTGCCATCTGAGTTCGGATCAGGTAGGTTCGTCGGTGCGTCGGCATGGAGGGCAAACACTCAGATCATCAACCGGACTCACAGGACCTGCGGAAGGACTCTGAGCTCTTGCGATCCCATTTCGGTCTTCTCGATCTCTCGGAGCGAGATCGGGTTTGTCTTCTTGGAGCCGATCGCCTTCGCTTCCTCAATGGCCAAGTCACCAACAACATTAAGGACCTTTCTCCTTTTAGGGGATGCTACGCTCTTGTCGTTTCGAACAAAGGCATCATCGAAGGAGATAGCCAGATTTACTCGCTGGCAGACGAATTGTTGGTCGATCTCGAACCAGGGCAGGGAGAAGCATTCCGACAACGATTAGAACGCTACCTCGTCTATGATGATGTTGAGATCGTGGATGTGAGACCACATTTCGGCCTGATCACGGTTCAAGGCCCCAAAAGCGCTGAAGCATTAGCCCAATTGAAGGGGCTCGACTGTCGCTCCGTCCTCAACCAACCCAACACGATCGCCCAAGTCAGCCATCTAGAGGGTGGAGAGATCTATCTTGCGAACCATCCGCGTCTTGGATCGGAGGGATTCGATTTTTTCGTCGCGGCGTCCCGCCACCCGTCCCTCCTGGACGAACTCAAACAACTCGCCCAATCCCAGGGTGCCAAGCTTTGCCATCCCGATAGCGTCGATCCGGTCCGAATCGAAGCTGGGATTCCTCGATTTCCCATCGATATGGAACCCTCCGTTCTCGCCCCAGAGCTGGGTCAAACGGAACGGATGATCAACTACACGAAAGGTTGCTACATCGGACAAGAAGTGATCAACCGAATCAAGAGCATTGGCCGGGTCAACCGATGCCTAGCCGGCCTTATCGTCGAAGAGAACAGTGGCCCGCTTGGGACAGGAGCTCCCATTCACCAAGAAGACAAAGTGGTCGGATTCGTGACCAGCCACGCATTCTCGCATCACCTCAACCGCAACATCGGACTGGCGATCCTCAGAACATCCGTCTCGGAACCAGGAACCCAACTGCAAGCTAGGATTGAAGGATACCCCCAGCCGACCCGCCTCACGGTCACGGATCTTCCCTTCCCCGCCGCGGCCCCAAGCGAGGCCTGAGGTCAGGTCTTGTTGCGGCAACTTCCCATCCGCTTGAGCTCCTCGCAATTGGCGTTGATCTGAATGCGTTGAGATTTCAGGCTGAACCCGAGATTATGAGTGATCTCGTCCTCAAGCTTCTCAATCTTTTCACTTTCGAACTCAACGATCCGCTCGCAATCCTGACAGATGATGTGGTTGTGATTGGGATGCTCCGCGTAGTTCGGATCATAGTGCTTATAATCCTTCCCAAAATCCATTTCCCGAACCAAGCCACTCTCCGTCAACAGGGGCAGTGTCCGATACACGGTCGCCCGCGAGACCGATTGATCCCGCTGACGGGACCACTCAAGGAGTTGTTCTGCGGTAAAGTGTTCCTGAGTGCTGAAGACCGTGTCGATGATGGCCATCCGCTGCGATGTCAACCGCAGCCCCTTTGTCGAGATGAATTCGAGAAACCGTTCTTTGGCTATGTTGGACTCTTCCACCGACACGGGCGCAGTATAGGCGCCCACCATGGCAAGTCAAGGTGACCGCGAGCCTGATCCCTTGGATCCGAACCCGCCCTAACTTCACCCCAACACCACCCGGCACCCCTGGTCTTTGTTCCTCCGTGGAACCAGTCGATCGGCTCGAAAAGAGATCCCCTCTCATCTTCCAGATTCTTCGCTTTCCGATCCGATGCTCCCTTCATTAGAATCCCTCCGCATGACGCTGAGAACAGCCAACGAAGATTGCTTTGAGGTCATCGACTCGGTCGCGACCGACGAAGGTACGGTGGTCGAGATCATTCAGTACCGGCAACTTGAGGGATCCTCGGATGTCCGGACCGCAGAGAATCTCTTCTTTGCGATCCAGAGTGGCATGAAACTCAAGATGGTTCGGATTCGATTAAATGATTCTCATGTCCGGGTCGAACCCGGCGCCCTTTACTACATGAAAGGCAATCTGGAAACCCGAGCCAGCACCGGCGGCGGATTCCTCAAGGGACTTGCCCGAAGATTCACCTCGGGGGAAAGCTTCTTCGTCAATGAGATTCACGGCGTTGGTGAAATCTATCTCGAACCCACGTTCGGCCATTTTTTCCTCCACCGCATCGACGAAAGCGAGGGGGGCGTGGTGGTGGACAAGGGACTGTTCTACGCCGGAACGGCAGGTCTTGATATTACCGCGACCGCTCAAAAAAGCCTCTCATCGGCGGTGCTCGGCAAGGAGGGTTTGTTTCAAACCCGGATCGCCGGAACCGGAATCGCCGTCCTCTACTCGCCTGTGCCCCGTAAAGAGATTCAACGGCAAGATCTCGTCAACGAAAAGCTGTGGGTCGACGGAAATTTCGTATTGATGCGGAGCGAATCGGTGAGTTTCCGGGTTGAGAAAAGCAGCAAATCCTGGCTGGCGACATCGGTCTCTGGTGAACGAATGCTGCAAACCTTCGAGGGGATGGGATTTGTCTGGATCGCGCCCACCCAGGGGATCTACGAACGTCTGGCAAGTCCGGAAGGTCTGCAGGACCTCGCGGTGCCTCCGGGCAGCCACGACACCGAGACCCAGAGTCTTCCCGACGCCTCCTAATTGAGCCGGGACCGGGCCTCTGCCAACTGTTCGGCCGTCATGTCGCCTCCGATACTGTCGCGATTCTTGCCCGCTTTTCGATCCCCTTGCGCCGCGGCCCGGCAGAACCAGACATAGGCTTCGATCAAATCCTGGTCGACCCCATCTCCTTTGGCATATCGAGCCCCCAGATTGTTCTGCGCCAACTGATGTCCCTGATCCGCGGCCAGCCTGAGCCACCGAAGGGCCTCGACATCATCCGCCTCAAGGCCCATGCCGATCGCATGCCGCCAACCCATCTCGTACTGCGCCTCGGCATCTTCGGCCTCGGCCTTGGAACGAAGGGTCTGAATCTGTTCCTCGGTTAGTTCCATGAATTCGAATCACTCATCCGGGCCGAGACCGTCTTCCGCCGCAACGTGAAGGGGCCTACCCACCGGGTGTTGTAGCGCTCCTGCCAACCGTCGGTCGGTAGCGGAGGCCGTTCCTCCAAACCATAGAGCTGGTCGTCCTGACCATGCCATGGGAGGGGACCCACGGACCCACCCTGAACCACATGGGGATCGGCATCCTTGTCCCAGCCACTGGTAAAGAGAAAATAATCCCGTTTTGCCTTGCCCCCTGCGGACGCCGCTTGAGATTCGTCAAATTGCAAGGTCAGTTCATCCCCCCCATTCATCAGGACCAATCGATCATCCTTACTGGCCACCAATTCACCAACATCCCCGTAACGCGTACACCATCCGCTGGGCGTGATCAGCCATGGCGCCCGGTTCGTCAATCGATCATAATCGGGGGTGAGGGGGCGGTCCCAAGGCAAATCGCGATACGTACTGAATCCCCGCCAATGCAAATCAGCCACCTCGGGGTCCAGTTCGCTCATGACGACATCGTCGCCATGATACCTTTCCATCAATGCGATTCGATCCCAATGAATCTCAAAGGCCGTCGCCAGCCGCAGACGCTTGGTAGCCGGTGGCAGTTTTCCAGTCAAATCGACCATCATCGCCTTCGTCTTTCCCGCCGGAGCCCCCACCGTGACATCCACCGGAACCCAACGTCCATCGGAGACTTCCGCGGTCAAAACGGGGAAAGGAAACGGCAGATCGGGATGATGGGAGGCTCCCATGTTCGCCATCCCACCCCCGAAGCGAAGCCATCCGTGCATTGCCAATACCAGGGGACGGGAGACATCGATCTTCCCAAAATCCAGATCGATGTGGTAGGGCTCGGCCAAACCACGCAGTTGAGGGGCTCGCAGGGCCACCGGCGAGACCACTTGCTGATCCGCTGACAGGAGTCGGGCGGTCACCTTCTGCCCGTCCGATCGCGTTGCCCTGACGACATTGTAGAGGCGACGCAACGCCACCAGTCGATGTTCGGGAAACGGCGGGCCCGGAACCAGTTTGCTGGTCGGATAAATCTCAACCATCGGGGGATGATCCACCACCACCAACTTCGCTTGATCGAGATAGAGGACCTCCCGGAGTTCCTCCGTAATCCGGACGTCGATCCTTCCATCCCGAACGCCCACGTGATCTCGATTGCCCAACCAGACATACTCATCGGTGTCCGCCGGAATCAAGACGCCCTCGGCCACCGGCAACCCGAGAGGGGCAGCTCCCAAGAGGTCGGTCACAAACCGATGCCGACGGCCATCCCCCACATAAACGTAGGGACACGATCCTGTCGGAAGTTCGAGTTCGGGAATCGAGAGGGGCGAACAACCCTCAATCTCGAAGTCGGTGGTGGTGACCAGATCGCTCCAATGGGGATCAATCGCATCCACACGTTGACGCTGACCCATTCCAATCTCAATCGGCAGCGAGTGCACCGTCCGCATCATTCGCAAGCCTCCCGAAGTCACCTCGAGCTTGACGCCGAGACCGCTTGGATTTGACCGCGTTCCCTCCAAACGGATCTTCAACTGTTGGTTTTGATTGCCCCCATCATTCCGAAGCACCTTGATCGACTGGTCGGCAAGCGTTAGCAGGAGATCGGTATCACAATCGTTGTCCAGATCAGCAAAGGACCAGGCCCCAATTTCCCCGCCGAGATCGAGCTCCGAGAGGCCGAGGCGAGTCGTGACCTCGGTGAAGCCTTCGAGACCTCGATTCCGCCAAACTCGAACCCGCCCTCCCCCACTCCCGAGGATGTCGAGCCAACCATCATTGTCAAAATCCCATAGGTCAATGCGCCGGATTGCCTCAAGCTCATCCCCGATGTTCACGCCCTCTTCATCCCCTTGAATCGTCAAATGAAGCTGTCTGGATCCCAGGGACACCACATCCATCCTGAGATCATTGTTGACGTCCCCGACCACGAGACCGCGTGAGGGCGGCACCCGGCTCAGCAGATTCGTTTCAACAAAGCCACCGCCCCGCTGTCGCAGCCACAAGGACGGCGCTTGGTCGGGAAGGGCCAAGAACAGATCCAATCGGTCATCACCGTCCCAGTCATCGAACACAAACTGGTGAATCCCCTCGATGTGGGTGGGCAGGTTGGTTGAGGAAGTTTGGTCGATGAAGGAGAAGTTGCCCTGGTTGCGAAAGAACATGAGCGACCGATTGGTCGCATTCAACCCGATGAGATCCAGTTTTCCGGTGAGATCCAAGTCGTGAACCACCGCCTCCTCCAACACAACCCCCGCAATTTGAGCGAACAAACTCGAATCGGAGAGCATCCCACTGGGTGACACCCGGAAGACCTGCGTCCCCTGATCACTGAGGAGCATGAAATCCTCCTGGCGTCCTCCCATCAAACTCCCCTTGTGCTGCAAGTCCCCAACAAGGCACCGTTGATACGCTGCGCCCTCAAGCGCGGGATAGGGAAAACCCTCGGGTACAAACAAGCCTTCCTTCTGAAGCAACAGCTGAAACCCCTCGGCTGGGTTTCGCGCCACCAAATCAAGAGTTCCGTCCTGACCCACATCCAACACGGCGACCGGCCCCACATAGGACGCCGCCACGTCGCCCAGGAGCTCACCGGTCGCCTCGCGAAAGGCCACCGTAATGCCCTCAAGATCCGGCTGTTCCAACTGAAAGGGAACTCGCGCCTCGGTGTAAAGACACTGTTCAAAGACGGACGGATCGGTGACCGTGGCCCCGTTCTTCTCGGAAATCACCTGATGTTGAGCTAGGGCCTGTTCGGCTCCCGCTTCATCCCCCAACCGGATCAAGACCTGACTCAAATTGTAGTAGACCGCACCATGTTCCGCATCGAACTGAATGACCTCCCGGAACTGTTCCGCCGCAGCCTCCCATTGACCCAGTCCTTGATGGGCTCTTCCCATCTGATAACTGACCTCATTGATCGTATGGTCAAGTTCCTTCGCCGTCTGGAAGGCTTTGAGGCCGTCCTCAAACCGGCTGGAACGAAGCAGGCTGCAACCCAAGAGATAGTAACCGGCCGGTGACTGCCGATTAATCGCAAGCGCGCTTGCCGCCGCTTCGGCCGCCTCGGCCGCCTGATTGTTGAGGAGATAGGCGTTGGCTAGGTTGAGCGCCGCAGCCTCGTCCCCCCCGTTCAGCGCCACCGCTTGACGAAATTGTTCGATTGCTTTCCCGGCTCCCGCTTTGCCTTGATCAAAATAATTCTTTCCTGAGTTCATCGCCTCGACAAAGGCCTGCGCGGATGTGACGGCCTCCGGCGAGCCTTCTGAGGAGCCATTGATGCGAGGACGACTGCCGTAGAAGAGCACCACAAACAGCACAACCACCATCGCAAAGAGACCGAGGACAATCCAGGAACCTGAAACACCCGATGGCTTCGCGCTGTCCTTCACACTCATTGGGGAAAACCTAACCAAGTCGCCATAATGCGCAAGTCTACTTTCCGAGTGTCGGGAGAAAAGCCAACCCTCCTTTCGGGGCTGGGTCCCTCCTGGAATCGAGGGCTGGAATCCAAGGCCTTGGCGACTGTCCCTCTATTCGACGGTCAGCCGTTCCGCCGTTCGAAAAATTTGACCCGTTGGTTCCGCATTGGCGGTAAGGGCGGTAACTGTTTAACGACCATTGTCCAAAAGGCGCGTTCTTCCTCATTCATGGCACGCCAACGCTGAGCATTGCCCCGGAAAACCGTTCGCTCTTCGGGGCTCATGTTGGCGTAGACATTAAGAGCGATGAGACACTTCTGCCGCTCATCCAAGGGCATTTGCATTAACTCGTTCAAGCGTTCCTGAAACGCCTTACGCGTGGGCACGGGAATCTTGGCGATCGCCTCCTCCTGCTTCATCCGGGGGAGCTCAAAAAACTTGGCGTAGGCGTTGAACATCTCCTGTCGCCGCTGGGGCGGCAGCGTGCGCCAACTCACCTGCTCGTCATTCATGGGATTGGATGGCTGCGACGACGTCTTCATGAGGACCTCGCGTTGCGCAGGAGAACTTGAGACAAGACGGGCGAAATACTGCATCACCTTGATGTTCTCCAGAATGTCTGATCGCAAATCAGGCGGAAATTCATCCCACTGCTCCATCCGGCGCCTGACCAATAGCTGATCCGTCTCGGGTATTTGCTGAAGACGGAGATGACGGAGCTCCTCCGGGGTACGAATCAGGAGCGCCAAATACCAATGCAACTGTGCCACCCGCAGCCGCGCCTCCCGAACCGGACGGGGCAGCGTTTCATACTCGCGAAGCTTGCGCTCCCAAAACGCTTTCCGCTCGGGATTGCGTCGAGACAAGGTTTCGGCCCGCTCAGCCCCAGATAAATCAAGTAACCGGGACAGGAACTTTACCGGAGAATCGGCGATGGTCGGGATCGGCGGCATCTCGGGCTGCACCCCCGACGTGCGAAGCGTCCACTTGCTTTCCGCCGCCTCAACTAAGGACACCAAAGACGATGCCAAAGCCAATGCCAAAAGCACGAAGCTCCTTCCAAGCCAACCTGTGAATTCAATTCGAGCCATCGTCACTCCCTCAAATCAACGTCGAATCTTTCATCAAAACCCTACTCGACGGCGGCAATCAGCTCCCAGTCCACCTCCACCGGAACCTGCGCCAAGCGCTGGATCGCCTCAAAGTTCTGGAGCTCCTCCAGTGAGGGCACCGTGTCAGACTCCGTGACAGCCGCCAAACTTTCGACCATTCTCGCAGAATGCCCCCGTTGGTATTGCAGGAAGGACCCGAACACCGCCAGAGAGAGGGCAAACCCAAGCCCCAACCGAGGCAGCAACCCAAATCGTTCAAGCCAGGAGGTCGCGACCGGAGCACTCGTCCCAACGGCCGACTCTCCCATTCGACTAGCCACCTGGGAGACAACCGCATGGGTAAAATTCGACGAAAGAGGCACGTCGGGCAGGCCTTCCACCCCCTCGAGAACCACCATTTCCTCTTCCCATCGCAGGCGCAACCCCTCCTCGGCGGCAAAAAGGACTTCCAATCGACGACACTCGTCATCATTCAAAGGTCGAAGCCAGCGAATGGCCAACAACTCATCGTATTCAGCTGATTGATTCATCGTTTACGTCTCCTATCAAAAACCGCCCCTGGAGTTTTGTTTCGGAATATTCTCAATCGGCCTCATCGCGAGGCTTCTTTTGCGTTTCTGTCCCAAAACCCATCGACCATATACGGCTTGATCCGCGCCTTGATGGTCTCCCGTCCCCGATGGATCAGGGATTTCACGGCAGAAACCGAACAACCCAGAATCCCGGCGATATCATCGTAGGAGAGGCCCTTTTCCTTGAGCAGCACGATCGCGGTTCGCTGGTTGACCGGTAATTCCCCCAAAACCTCGTCGATCTTGGTCGTCAGTTCCGATTGCAAGGCCGCTTCGTCCGCGCCGGCCCCCTGCCGATCTTCGATCTGCCAGTCAATCGGTTGCTCGGC
>DEAY01000363.1 GCA_002348345.1 Verrucomicrobia bacterium UBA2970 | reverse complement strand
TAAATTAGAGGCGGCAGCTAAACCCAATATCATTGTTATTATGGCCGATGATCTGGGGTACGGGGATATAGGCTGTTACGGAGCTAAGCCGAAAAATTTGAAGACGCCTCACATCGATAAGTTAGCCAAAGGTGGCGTTCGCTTTACCAGCGGGTATTGCTCCGCCTCGACCTGCACGCCCACTCGATACTCCTTTCTGACGGGAACCTACGCGTTCCGCAAAAAGGGTACCGGCATCGCCCCTCCCAATAGCCCCGCCATCATTCAGCCTGGTGTCACGACCCTTCCCTCGGTTCTGCAACAGGCCGGATATCGTACGGCGGTGATCGGAAAATGGCATCTTGGCTTGGGTGGCCCCGATGGTCCGGACTGGAATGGCGAACTCAAACCGGGGCCCCGGGAAATCGGCTTTGATTACAATTACCTTCTTCCCACGACCAATGATCGGGTTCCCCAGGTTTATGTCGAGAATCATCGAGTTAAGAACCTTGATTCTGCCGACCCGCTTTGGGTGGGTAAGAAGAAGCCTAGCCCGGATCATCCGACGGGCATTACTCATCGCGATACTTTGAAGATGGATTGGACGCACGGGCACAATGCCACGATCCATAATGGGATCAGCCGGATTGGATTCTACACGGGAGGGCATGCGGCTCGGTTTCGTGATGAGGATCTTGCGGATGAATGGGTGAAGCAGTCGATTGCATGGATCGAGGCCCATCAAGCCCAGCCCTTCTTCCTCTTCTTCTCCTCCCATGATCTCCATGTTCCGCGGATGCCGCATGAGCGCTTCCAGGGAACCTCAAAGCTAGGCCTGAGAGGAGACGCTATCGTGCAACTTGATTGGTGTGTCGGACAGTTGATGGCCACTCTGGATCGACTCAATCTGGCCGAAAAGACCCTTGTGGTTTTTTGTTCGGACAATGGCCCCGTACTGGACGACGGCTATGCGGATGGTGCCATTGAGAAGAACGGCACACATCGGTCGGCCGGCGGCTACACCGGAGGAAAATACAGTGTTTATGAAGGGGGCACGCGCACACCCTTCATCACCTGGTGGCGGGGCCGGGTTCTGCCGGCGGTCTCGGAGGAACTCGTCTGCACCATCGATCTCGCCGCCAGTCTGGCCGCCTTAACCGGTGTTGAGCTTGACCCGGAAGCCTGCCTCGACAGCATGAACATCTTAGGAGCCCTCCTTGGGCAGTCAGGCTCCAAGGGACGGGATCATCTGGTTCAGCAGGATAACGGGATTCGTGGAAACTATGGGTTTCGTCAAGGGCAGTGGAAGCTTCATCGCCACGACGGAAAATTGGCTCGGAACGTCGTTGTCGAAGCATTGCTCACCAATACTAAGGTGCCGCACTACCGACTCTATCACTTGGCGTCGGATCCTAAGGAGCAGAACGACCTGACCAAAGCGCATCCGGAGATTGCCGAGCGTTTGAAAAGCAAACTCGCGAGGATTATTGCCGAGGGGAGAAGCCGCGATTAGCCGCGAGCTGAGACGCCACATCAAAGGGGTGTTTCGGGCGGAATTACCTTCCCTAGGCTCGAATCGCGTCAATCGATCGATGTTCCCGTTGGGTCGGGCCCAGGCGGTCGTTGCATCCCATCGTTGCGAGCATCGTGTTGTAGACATCGATTCCTTCGGCTTCAAGATTCATCATGGTGCCGGTCTTGAAGCGCCCCCCCGCGCTGGTGATGGCATGGAACACCCCGGACAATTCGCGTTTCACATCGGAGTGGCGTCCATCTCCGGATTCGGTGGAAACGGTGATGAGTGAGTTTTCCAGGATCGACTTGCCGTTGGATTCGATCGAGTCCTTTTCGTCGAGCAGGGTCAAAAAATAAGCCACTTCACGCATTTTCATGTGGGCATGGGCCCGGAGCTGAACATTGCCCTTGGATTCATCAAACTGGTGCCACCATTCGTGGCTGCAACCTGCCGAGCCTGAGGCGTTGAGTTGGGCGGCATCGTCAAAGGCATAGATCTTGCGTCCCTTAAAAACATAATCTCCCGTGATTCGCAGTCGCTCTCCGGCGGCCAGGAAAGTAAGCGAGCCAAAGCGAGTGCGGTCCATCTTGATGGCAAGGGCGTAGAGGTCAGCCATGAGACGCCATTCGCGGGTCAGATCCTCCAGCTTCATGTCGATCCCTTCTCCACCAGGATCGGCGCTACCCCCGTGAGCCAACGGGGAGCGGGGTGGCCGTTCAGGAGCGCCTTCTGGCTCCTCGTTGATCGCATAGGCCCGCAACTCCAACTCACGAATCCGGTCGAGGTGGTCGCTGACTCGTGATTTGGAAGCGCGCCCGAGGGGAGAGTAAGGGCCGGCGTAGAAGCGATACTGCTCGATCACCGAATCGAGGACGCTTCGCTTCAATTGGGTTTTCCGGGCGTCGCTGCCGTCCCTTCCCAATTGAATCACTCCGAAAACGCGGTCAAAGAGCGCCCTGGGTTTCTCTTGCATCGTTGCCGCCACCGTGCCGTCTCGATTGTAGCTGTGGACATAACGGCTGATTCGGCTCCGACGGAAAAAGGTGCCGCCGATGAGGGTGGGCACCATGCCCGGAGGCATGCCATCGGGGTAATGGGTTGCCCGGACCACCTGGTCGATCGAAGGGCCGCCGGATTTCGCTTCGCCGACAGGGGGTTCAGCGGTGAAGGCTCCGGAGGCCCCGTCAAAATGAGCGTTAATCCCGTTTTCATCACAGCGCACTTGATCGACATTGCGCATAATGAGGAGTTTTTCGCTCAATGGCTGGAGTGGTTCAAGGACGTCGGAAAAGCCTTCCGCTTGAAGCGGTTTAGGGATTCCTAGTCCGAAAAAAACATTGAACGCCCGGACGGGAACAGCCGCATCGGCACCGCGGGCTGTGGGGACCATCATTTCTTCTAACCAAGGGAGTCCGATGGAGACCGTCCCCAGGCCCTTGAGCAAGGTGCGACGACTCATCCGTGGCGGCTTCATTCAATGATTTCAGTGTCGGTGGTTTGAACCAGATCACTTTTGACAATTTCAGCCATCATGCTCTGGTAGGTTCCACCATTTTTCTGAGCGTTTTGGTGAATTTTGTCAACGCTCTCGGCGTCTTGAAAGCTGAGGGGGCGTCCGAGAGCGAATTGAGTGAGTTTCCAAGCAAGCGACTCCTTGACGCGGTTGCTGGCGGCGAGATGGTTCATGAGTTCCTCGGACGAAGCGTAGGCAAGGGGTTCGGCCTGGCCAGGGAAAAGAATACTACCGTCCTCCCGGAGTTTGTTTCCGAATTCATCCGCAATATGATAAGCCCCGATGCCATCAAACCGCTCCAATCCAAAGGCAAGCGGTTCGAAACGGCTGTGGCATCCTCCGCATTGGGCATTGGCGATGCGCTCCTCGGCAATGGCTCGCTGGGTCAAACCGGCGGTCGTTGGAACGGGGGTCGTGTCGACGCAAGGGGGAGGATCGTTGACCACGCCGCGCAACAAATCATGCAGCACGAAAAGCCCGCGGGCCACCATTGAGGCTTCGTCGCCACCGACCGTGAGCACACTGCCGTGAGTGAGGAGACCACCGCGTCCCGCTACGGACGAAAGATCGTAGCGGGTGGTGGATGAATCCGATGAGGGAGTGATGCCATAATGAGAGGCAAGCTGAGGGGCGGCAATGGTAAACTGGGCGTTGAAGAGCTCGGCTAGGGGACGCCCTGCTTTCCATACAATGACCTCGAAAAAATCAAGAGTCTCGTCAATCATGGCCTGCGCGAGGGTAGGGTTCCACGTGGGAAACCGGTCTGGGTTCGGTTTGAGATGGTGGAGGCGGTTTAAATTGAGCCATTCGAAAACAAACCACCGCGAGTGATTGACGGCGCGTGGGTCACCCAGCATGCGTTCAATCTGCTGATCCAGTCCATCGTCAGTGAATAATTCGCCGGCCTCGGCCGCTTCAATCAGCGCTTTGTCCGGAGGCCCCCCCCAGAGCATATAGCTCATTCGGACCGCCAACTCGTGTTCCCCTAGGTGCCAGCGGTTTCCATCTCCGCGTTGGTTTTCCATTCGATAGAGAAACCGAGGGGACTGAAACATCCCTTCCAGGATGAACTCGACGGCATCCTCAAACGTGCCGCCTGCCGCAGCGACCGTCGTTGAAACGCCGCGAAAGAGATCAATCTCATGCGCTTCCAGGGGGCCACGGAGCAACCACTTCCCCATATCCTGGATCAGGGCCCTCATGTGGTTGTCGGTCAATAGCCGGCTGTTGGTGAAGCGTTTTACAAACGCCATGACATCCATCTTGTCAACGATGTGCTCGGCCAGTTGCGCGTAGGCACTGACATGCTTCAGGTCCACTCCCAGGTTATAGGCGGTGTTGCTAAACCCATCGGCTCTGAGATCTGCGGGAAGGAGGGCCTCCGTCTCGGCTCGGATGTCGACTCCGACGGCGGCCTCGACCGTATGGACGTATTCTACTAAAGTGAGCCGCCTGAGCCAAAGGGCTTGCGCCCCGGTTTCATGAGCGAAGGCGGCGGGATCAATGCTTTCGACTGGCCAACTGGCCCCGCCCTCGATCCATTGACGAACCCACGCCTTCTCCGTTTGGCTCAAGGGATCTCGCTTGGCGGGCATGTCATTCGCGAGCAAGGACAGGAAGAGCTCACTCTCGCTGGGGTTTCCGGGGATGATCACCGGACCGTCACTGCCACCCGCCATGGCCCGGGCTCGCTGGGAGAGATCGAGGTCTCCTTTTTGATTGAGTGCATCGTGGCATTCAAAACAGCGTGCTGCCAATAGAGGCGCAATCTTGGACACAAACAAGTGCTCGTTTGCCGCGAATTCCGATCCCACCGGCGCCACTTCGGTGACCGCATCAGGGCCTAGCTTGAAGTGGTCATCAATCTCTCTGGGGAGCAGGTCCCGGGAATAAATCGCGATCATCCGGTAGGTCCCCAACCAAGCCCGGGAAGCTCCAAATTCATTGCCTAATGCAAGCCGGAACTGACCGTTCCAATTGGAAACGCTCCCGCTGACTTGTTTCTGGGCGATGGGTTCGTTGTTTAAGAAAAGTTGAGCCCGACCGGCACGGTTCCGGGTATACACAACATGGGTCAAGTGCTTATCGACACTGGGGTTCTTGGTTGTGAGCGAGGGAGTCCCGTTGTTTCCGGTTTTCAGGGTGCGAAAGCGAACATCGTAGTGGTCCCCGTCCTGACCAAGAGTCATGTTCCGTTCCGTCCCACTGCGCGACAAGGTGAGGATCCGGGCGGGTCCCTCCTGTTGCAGGTTGCTGGGCTCGATCCATACCTCGATGGTGATTTCCCCTGAGCGCCGAATCGCCTCATTCAGTTTTAAGGCAGGTTCGGAAGAGTGAATCTGGGTCGCTTGAAGAAGGGTGAGGCCCTTGTTGTTCCATTCCACCGCCTCTGGGTCAGGAATGAGTAAATCAAGAGCCCGACCACTTCCCGATCGATCGTGGAGCACGGTGCCGGATCCTTCTCTGAAATCGTAGAGGGCCTGCAAGCCGGCATGGGATCGACTTTCTGAGTGTGCCGATCCCACCCCGAGCCACAACGCGATCGCGGCCAGAAGAACGCGAGAGAATCGGTGGAGTGGATTCCGCTTCTGGCCAGTGGGGGTCATCGGAACAGTGTGCCGCGTTTATCCTTGGATGTCACTGTTGGTTTTTGCACGGGGAAAAGGCTGTCAGCACCAAAAGCAGGGGGTGCCTTCAGTATTATACCGCCTGACTCCTAGCCAGTGACCATCCGCGCGCTCAGTGTCGGGTAGCGAGCTTATCTCTTTTTCCATCAGCGAGGTCGCTCAACCCATTTCCGACCATATGGGCTATATCATGGCGACGTTCCGTAATCCGTTTTCGCGACCGTCACTCGTT
>DEAY01000081.1 GCA_002348345.1 Verrucomicrobia bacterium UBA2970 | reverse complement strand
TCTGGGCACATTTCCACTTTGAACGAGGCCGGTTCGCCGAGGCCATTCCCAGCTATTCCAGCCTGCTGAAACATAATCCTCGTAACACGAATCTTCTTATATGCCTGGGGATTGCCCATCGCGAAGAAGGCAACCTCAAAGATGCCGCCGAATGCTTTGCACTACTTGCGGAGCAGGATCCAGACAATATCAATGCCTTTAAACAGCTGCTAAACATCCAGCTTCAACGAAAAGACTGGGCTGCCGCCGCGCGAACCGGCGAAGCAATCCTGAAGCGGTTACCAAATGACGTAGATACAATCATGGCAATGGCCAAGTGCTTCTTCGAAGCCGACGAAATTGAATCCGCCCGAATCTCACTGGAGCACGTCTTAGAGCTAGAACCAGAGAACGAACAGGCCCGTCAAAATCTCTCATCTTTGCTTTCACCCGAAATCGAATCAGAGATTCGCAACGGCATGGAGTTGCTGCGACAGGACAACCTCGCCGATGCACTGAACCACTATCGCCGCGCCTTGGAACTGGGCCTTCAGAATCAGGAGATCGAACAACTCGTCAATCAACTTGAATTCAGATTGGCAGGTAACCGAGGTCAAGAAGCTCATCCTGAAGGCGGTAAAAGTGACAACGTCGAGCCTTCAACTGCTACGAAACCCGGTTGGTCTTTCTGCGTCATCACGCAAGGCAAGAGGCCCGAGAAGCTCAAAGCAACTCTCGACTCCATTCGGGCAACCAGGTTCGAGACAAAGGAAATCCTTGTCGGCGGCGATCCTCCCGAGGGACTTGGCGATGACATCACGATTGTCCCGATGGTTGATAGTGCCCGCAATGGCCGCTTCGGCGAAATGCGCAATCGCCTCGCCAACTTCGCTCAAAACGACCATCTGGTGGTATGCGATGATGACATCATTCTCCACAGCGACTTCGCCCCCGGCCTAGAAAAATACGGTAATGATTGGGAGGTGCTCTGCGTTCGCCTGCTGAACCCCGACGGCACGTGCTTCTGGAATCGAGCCATGTTTAGTGAACCAAACGATCGCCACAGACTCGATTGCGAAAAGACCGCTTCTCAAACCCGCGTGACCGGTGCCATCTGCATCATGAAAGCCGGAATTGCCCGCCAGGTGAAGTGGAGCGAAGAGCTTGACCTCTCCGAGTCGGAGGATCTCGATTTCTCCCGTCGGCTTCAACAAAGAGGTGTGTCCATCCAGTTCAACCCTTACTCAACGGTAACCCATGATGACGATCGATATATTCCGGATGATCGGACAAATGTGAGTCGATCAGAAGATGAGATTGTCAAGGAGCCCGAGATCCCAATTCGGTGGATTGGTCCTGTTTTCAATCCGAGTGGATACGCCAGCGAGGCGATCGACTATCTGCTTCCCCTTGAGGGGCGATTGAAAATCGGGCTAAAGCATCAAAACCCGATCTACTCAGAGAAATTTGTTGCCGGATTGGCTTCACCCGTTCGAGAAAAACTGTTCAAAATGCGAGACCGTTTTGACTCACTCGATGGGGGTATTGTGATCAATCACAATCCTGCCAACGGGTTTTCCTGGGAACCGGATGCGGATTACTCCATCGGCCGTACCATGTTCGAGACCGATCAGATTTCGCCTCAGTGGGTGGCCGCCTGCAACCGGATGGACGAGGTTTGGGTTCCCAGCGAGTTTAATGTTGAAACCTTTGCCAACAGTGGTGTCGAGCGCGATAAACTAATCGTGATGCCGGAATCGGTCGATTCGAGTTTCTTCGACCCAGAAAAGCATGAAGCGCTGGAACTGCCGAACAAGGCTGCCTACAATTTCCTATCGATCTTTGAGTGGTCGAGCCGAAAAGCATGGGATGTCATCCTCGCAGCCTATCTTCGCGAATTCTCGGCTGCCGACGATGTCTGCTTCTATCTGAGAGCGTATCAGTTTAGTCGTCCTGACGGTGATCCCGCTGAGGCACTTTGGCGGGAGATCCGGGAGTTCGCGGCTACGCTTGACTTGGGTGATCGAGACTGGCCACGCATCGAATTATTGACCGAACAGGTTCCCAGTCGTGACTTGCCTCGCCTTTACAAGGCCGCCAACTGCCTCGTAGGTGTTAGTCGCGGTGAGGGCTGGGGTCGCCCACAACACGAGGCCATGAGTATGGGGCTGCCCGTGATTGCTACGAATTGGAGCGGCAACACCGAATTCATGACCAAGGAAACGGCGGTCCTGATTGATTACAAGCTGATCCCGGCGCGCGGATTGGAGCCTGAGTTGTGGCACTACAGGGGCCACAAGTGGGCTGATCCATCCGAGGTCGAATTGCGCAATGCAATGCGCAAACTGCAGTCCAGGCCGCAGGAGGGCGAGGAAATCGGCAGACGGGCCCGCGCCCACGTTGTGGCCAACTACAGTCGCGAACCGGTGGCAAAAAAGGTAATCGCTCGACTCGCGGAAATAGAAAAGAAGATCACCACCCCGTCACTTCGAACGGTCAGGGAGGGGAGCAAAAGAGCTCATTCTATTGCCACTGGGCAGGGCCTTGGGGAATCTGAATCTGTTTCCACCACTCCATTGCGATTGGTCTGGGAGGGTAGTTATCTCGACCATGGAAGTCTTTCTCACGTCAACCGCGAATTGACTAAGCAATTTGCCAAGCAAAACGGTATCAAGCTGACCCGGGTGGGGAAGAATGCCGTCCCGGAAGATGCGGACAAGGAGCTGCATCATTTCGCGCGTAGCCTCAAAGCCCAAGCGAAGGGTAATACGCAGGTCACCATCCGCCACAACTGGCCCCCTGACTGGTCGCAAGTACGGTCTGGTCTGCGCATCCATTGCCAGCCCTGGGAGTATGGGTCACTACCGACCCAATGGGTTGAGGAAGCCGCCAAGGTCGATCAAGTATGGGCCTACAGCGAATATGTCCGGCGCGTTTATGTGGACTCTGGTGTGGATCCGAAAAAGGTGAAAGTCGTTCCCCTGGGAATCAACCCCGATCGCTTCACACCCGATGCCACCCCGATGCCGTTGCCCACGGAGAAGGGTTTCAAGTTCCTTTTTGTCGGCGGCACGATCCACCGCAAAGGCGTTGACTTGCTTCTGCGAGCCTACCTTGAATCCTTCGACTCTGGAGACGACGTCTGCCTTGTCATCAAGGACTTTGGTGGTGCCAGTTTTTATCAGGGGCAGACCATGGCCGACGAGATCAAGGCAGCCCAAATGCGCCCCAATGCGCCCGAGATCCTCCATCTGGACTGCGAGATCGCCGATGCCGATATGCCGGGGCTCTACACGGCTTGCGATTGTCTCGTTCACCCCTACCGAGGGGAGGGGTTTGGTCTGCCCGTTCTGGAAGGGATGGCATGCGGATTGCCGGCAATCGTCACAGGTGGCGGCGCGACGGATGATTTCGCGGTTGAACCCTATGCCTGGAGGCTCCCGGCGACCAAGGAGCGCATTGGGAAGCAGATCAGTGGAATGAAGTTGGACGGCAATGGCTGGCTCTTGCAACCGTGCGTGGAATCTCTGAAAACGTTCCTCAGGGAGGCCCATGCTGATCCGGACAAGGTGTCGGACAAAGGCAAGGCCGCAAGCCATCACGTGCGTCACCATTGGACCTGGGAAAGAGCGGCGCAAATCGCAGCCCGGACAGCCCACCAGGCATGGGAGAATCGCTTGGAGGAAGACCGGCAAACGCGAGTGCGACGATCGCGTACAGCCAGTGTCATCCTGCCCGAAGTGGCTC